>CAZPSW010000103.1:354-5600 GCA_964589255.1 uncultured Dehalococcoidales bacterium | reverse complement strand
CCAGTTTGGGGAAGGTGTAATGGAACTGCTGGTAGGTGCCGCCGTAGAGGTTGTTGGCGGAGACGATCTCGTCACCGACCCGGGTGATGTTCAGCAGCGCCAGTGTCTGGGCCGCCTGGCCCGAGGACACCGCCAGCGCGCCGACGCCACCCTCTATGGCAGCCACTCGCTTTTCGAAAACATCGTTGGTGGGGTTCATGATGCGGGTGTAGATGTTGCCGAACTCCTTCAGGGCGAAGAGGTTGGCGGCGTGATCGGTGTCCTTGAAGACGTAGGATGTGGTCTGGTAGATCGGTACCGCGCGGGCGCCGGTGGCCGGGTCCGGGCTCTCCTGGCCGGCGTGAATTGACAGTGTATCCAGTCCTTTAATCATGGTGATGTACCTCCGTTATTCGTCTTATTGTTGATAAATCAGATAGACAAACAAAAGAATGACAGGCGCAGCCGTATTTGTCAAGTGAATTGCGGACAATTTTGAAATTGGCTCCCGGCCCCGCCGTGATCGAAGAGGCGGTGAAGGTCATCGTGAAATTCGCCAGCGCAATCACCAGCAGTACGGGTACTTTGCCGGGTACTTCCCGGGTCCGGTCTTCGTTCACGGTGCCTCCATCCCGGAACCTAAATCATGCGCCAGCCGTTGTCAAGTAACGGGCCCGGCGCGAGCCTGGCAGGGGGGGTTGCGTGGGTGTGGTATACTGGAAGTCTCTTAGAAGTGCAGTTCCGAAGTTTGTATCGAATGTGAGGTCACATGAATATCTACATCGGTAACTTGTGTCTTGAGACCACCGAGGGAGAGCTGCGGCGCCTGTTCTTCCCCTTCGGCGACGTCTCCAACGTAGCCATGATGGACGACCAGCACTTTGGCAGTGGCCAGTCCCGCGGGTATGCCTACCTGGACATGCCCTCCCGCACCGAAGCTGAAGTCGCCATCGACAATCTCAACGGCACCATCTTCAAGCGGCGCACCGTGAGTGTGATTCAGGCGTTACCGCTTTCCCGGAACCATTCCAAGTCCTCGAAGAGCCGTTACCGGAACAGGCCGTCCGCCTGAGCGCCCAATCCCCCCACCGCTCGGCGCGTCGCCTTCCGGGTGCGTCACCTGACGCCTGGGGCAAACGGTGATCATTGATGTCACGCAGCTGGACCTGCACGCCCAGCACGAACTCCTGGTCAGTGTCGTGCTGCCGCGCCCGCTGGCCTTTGTTTCCACCATCGGCAGCGACGGCGTTTACAACCTGGCCCCATACAGTTTCTTCGGTCTGATCTGCCTCCATCCGGCGATGATTAACTTCAGCATGAGCCGCAAAAGGGACGGACGTAAGAAAGACACCCTGGCGAACATTGAGAGCACCGGTGATTTCGTGATCAACGTCGTCGACGAGGCGCTGGCGGAAAAGATGAACCTGGCGGCGGCGGAATACGCCCCGGACATCGATGAGTTCCATGAAGTGGGTCTGACGCCGCTGGCGTCTGAGCGGGTGAAGTCCCCGCGGCTGGGGGAATCCCCGGTCAACCTGGAGTGCCGCCTGGAGCGGGTGCTGGAATTTGGCGATGCGGCGCGGCCGGTGAGCCTGATACTGGGTGAAGTGTTGTGCCTGCAGGTGCGAGACGAGCTCTTTCTTGACGGGGAGATACTGCCGCACCGGCTCAAGGCGATTGGCCGCATGGGGGCGCAGTTATTCACCCGGACGGCGGACACCTTTGAGCTAAAACGCCCCTATGATGGGCTCGCCTGAACACGACGCGGGGGCAGCCACGAAATGGGAAAGGCCATAATGCCCAAATCGCGCCGTCGCTAACTCTGGTGGAAGGCGAAGGCCGCCTGCGGGCCGACGCCTGATGACATCGTCGGGGAATAGGGCGCCAGCAGCATCTCGGCACAGTTGTATTCGTGGCTGATGATCTGCCGCAGGCGTTCCGCGTCGCTGGTATTGTCGGTATAATGGCAGATTACGTGCAGTGGCCGTCCCGGCTGGATGTAGCGTTTCGCGATGGCCACCATGCGCAGCAGGCATTTTTGCTTGCCGCGCGCCCGCCCCAACACTTCGACGGCGCCGCTGCCGCTAACCATGCCGAGTATCGGCTTCACACCCAGCACGTCCCCGATCAAGGCCGCCCGCGGGGCGCGGCCACTGTGCACCAGGTATTTCATGGTGTCCAGCGTGGCGATTAGTTTTACGCCGCCGGTAACTTCGTGCGCCACTTTGACCACCTCGGAGACGGGTTTTCCCGCCGCCGCGCCGCGGGCTGCTTCCAGCACCACGAAACCGAGCGCCCCGGCGGAGGTTTTGGAATCAACCAGTTGAATGTCCAGCTGCGGGGAAGCGGTCAGCGTCAGGTCTCTCCCCTGGTGCGCCATTTCCGCGGTGGCGCTCAGCGCCGCCGAGACCAGGATGCAGACGATGGCATCGGTCTCCCGGGCCAGTTCGGAGAAGACCTTTTGGAAGTCCGCCGGGGTGGGGGTGCAGGTGCCGGGCAGTTCCTTGAGGCGGGGGAAGATATCCCAGAACTCGTCCGGGCTGATGTCGATGCGGTCCCGGTACACCTTTCCCTCAATCACCAGGCCCATCGGCACCATGCGGATGCCGTATTCCCGTATCAGTTCGTCCGGGAGGCAGCAGGTGCTGTCGGTAACGATTCCTACGCGCGGCATTTCACTCTACCTCGGTCTGGTAATTTCAGGTATATTAGCCACCGGCTCCGGGGCCGTACCAGCGAGACCTGCCTTAGCTGCCACCGGGGTGGCACATAATGGCGGCGCCCAAGCGGTTCGGGTTTTAGGCCGGCCTCATTCCAGCCGCCGCCGCATATCCGCCACCGCCTCAATCTCCCAGTCCGTCGGTTCCGCCCGCGGCGGGTAGCTCTCAAAGCGTTCCGGCACCTTGATCGTGCCGTCAATCATGACCTGTTCGCCGTAGGTCTTGAAACCGGTGTAGCCGGGCAGGCCGGAGGGGTCCCCCCAGCCGCAGACGCCCTTCTCAATGTTGATCGTGTCCGACACCGGCCAGGCGCGGGTCCCGAGCGCCCACATGACGTCGTTCAGGTCATAGGGGTTGATGTCCGGCCCCACTGCGATGAGGTACTTTGACGGCGGGCCGATGGAAAAACCGGGGTTGCCGTGCAGCGCCATCAGCACCTGTTTGCCGTAATACGGTATCGGCTTGTCCGCGCCGTCCACCGCCAGCTGCACCACCGCCACCTCCCGCCCACCGCCGACCATGACCACGTCCTTCACCAGGTAGCCGAGGCTGCGCAGGAAATTGATCGCCACCGGTTCGCAGTTCATGAACTGCAGGCCGGTATGCGGTCCTTCGTGGCTGCTGACGGCATTCTCACCCATCACCACGCTAGAGCCGGACGATGAGAAGGTGATGCCGTCCCAGGTGGGGTTTTTGCGGTGCGTGATGCACTTGACGCGGAAGATGGGGCAGAGCTCGCCGCCAAAGAGGTAGCCGGAGGCGATGTCTTCGGCGTAGGGCATCATGCGTTCATCCTGGGGCAGGAACTCCCCCTCGATGATCCATTCGGCGTCCGCCGGTACCATCAGGCCGGGGGCCGTCTCCGAGGGCACCACCGCCATCGGTTCGCCGCGGAAGCCACCGACGAAGCCGTACTCGTCACCGTCACCGGGCCAGCGGAACTCCCGGATGGCGGCCACGATGTGCACGTCGGTGGGCAGGCCAAGCGCGATCGCGGCGGGCATCGGTCGGTCTTTCTTACGGTAGTTTTCCCGGTAGAAGACGCCGGAGTTGGAGTGCATATTGCCTTCGTACATCAGGGTGGCGAACATCTCCCGCCGCAGCTTTTCCGGTGGAAAGGGGCGCGTCGGGTCGGCGTCCTGCCACTCATATTGACCGACGCGTAATTTGCCCAGGTCATGGGTGCCCGTCTCCGGGTCGTAGATCACGATGGTGCCGTTGCAGGCGCTCCAGAGCGTCTGGTTGAACTCCACCCAGCAGAGCGGCATGTCCCGCCGGATGTCCAGTTCCGCCTCCGGGATGATGACCTCCTTGCAGGCGGCCCGGTTTTTCGCCACCGTCACGGGCGGGATAGTGCGGTCTTTGATCTCCGCCAGGGTGCGGCAGAAGGTGTCCTTGTCCGGGATGCCGAGGCCGCGCAGCACGCGCTCCCGGTTGGGCCAGGGGTTGACGATGACGGGCACGTCGGGGCGGTTGTTGACGGGACGTTCGATGATGCCGATGGGCTTGCCGGGCAGGGTGTGCAGGTAGCGCACCAGAGCCCGGACCTCCGTTTTCGGCTGTTTGCCGGGAATGCCGTTGCCGATATCCACGATGTCATCGTAATCACCGCATTTGATCGGCGCCGTGAAGCGCCGCACGTTGCCTAGCGCTTCTTCGTCGGCGAACCATTCCGCCAGGGATTTATATGGGTAGGGCATGTTCCCTCCTGTTGCTTTGGCGCATTATACAACGTCGGTTTTGATTTTCAAAGTGTGTCCCATCACGGTTAAAGCGGTGCAGGCGGGGTTTCCCGGCGCAGGAAGGCCAGGTCAATCACGTCCCGGTCCTCTTCCTGCCAGGTGGTGATGCGGTCAAGTTCCGTCAATTCGGCCTCGCTGAGGCGCCGCGTTATGGCCTCGAAGTAGAGCTCAAGCTGCGCCGCGTCCATGGGGCCGCTGAGCACGGCGCTGACGTGGGGCCGGGAGAGCAGCCAGGCCACCGCCAGTTGGCCAATCTGGTAGCCGTGCGTCTCCGCGAAGGCCTCGAGCTTCGCCAGCTTGTCGAAATTGGCCTGGTGCAGTGTATTCAAGTTAATCTGCGGCGGGTTGGTCATGCGGCTGCCCTGGGGCAGCGGCGCCCCGCGGCTGTATTTGCCGGTCAGGAAGCCGCCGGCGAGGCCACTCCAGGGTAATATGCCGACGCCGTGCCGGGCGCAGGCCGGGATCAAATCCGCTTCAATGCGCCGGTCCAGCAGGTTGTAGCGCGCCTGGGCGGTGACAAATCCCGTCAGGCCCAGGGTACGTGCTTGCCGGACGGCTTCGCCGAGCTGCCAGCCAGCATGATTCGAGGCGCCGATGTAGCGCACCTTACCGGCGCGTACCATATCATACAGCGCGCGCAGCGTCTCCTCCAGCGGCGTTTCCGGGTCCGGGATATGTAATTGATAGAGGTCGACGTAGTCCGTCTGCAACCGTTTCAGGCTTTTTTCCAGCGCCTCTATAATATGGTGGCGGGAAGCGCCGCGGTGATTGGGGCCGGGGCCCACGCCGGAGCCGAACTTGGTGG
>CAZPSW010000103.1:0-344 GCA_964589255.1 uncultured Dehalococcoidales bacterium | reverse complement strand
GCGATGATCACCTCCCGGCAGCGCCCCCGCAGCGCGCTGCCGATGAAGGTTTCCGAGAGGCCGGAGCCGTACCAGTCCGCGGTGTCGATGAAATTGACGCCCCGGTCCAGGGCGTAATCAATGACACGCGCCGAAGCAGCCTGGTCAACGCGCGCGCCGAAGTTGCCGCCGCCGAGGGCGATCTCGGAGACCTTGAGTCCGCTGCTGCCGAGCCTGCGGTATTGCATCCTTCAACTCCTCGCGGGGCGGTAGTTTTGCCTCACGTTACGCACCACGATCTGCGCCCCCCGGGCGCAGGCGGCCAGGCCCTCCCAGCCGAAGGGCTTTACCGCGTCGCCCACGAA
>CAZPSW010000102.1:0-5606 GCA_964589255.1 uncultured Dehalococcoidales bacterium | reverse complement strand
CGTGGCGTCATTGGGGCTGTCCCCGATGCCGATGCTACGCACCGCTCCGTGTTGCCGCCGGTACATCTGCAGCAGTGCGGTGGCGGCCCGGCCCTTGTCGGCACCCCGGTGGACGCTGTAATAACGGCCGCCGGGGACGCATTCCAGCCCGGCGTTCCCGAGCGCCCGGATGGTACAGGACACCTCCGGCGCACTGCCCGTAATGACCACCGTCTCCGAGTATTCGCGGGCACAGGCCCGGGCCGCCGCGGGCGCGTCCAGCCCGGTCAGGGACGCCACCTCGGCGACGGTCATGTCTCCATAGCCCCGGAGCGGGAGGCGCTGCTCCCGGCGAACCCGCGCCAGGCTTTCCCGGACCTCGGCCAGTGGCGCCGCGAATTCAATCACCCGGTAGCCCGGTATTACCGACGCTTCGTCGCCACCCGTTGGGAAATAACCGCATGGCAGCAGCAATGCGGCGCCGTTCTCCACGATGAACGGGTGCTTCACGCCGAGTTTTTCCCGAACCTCCAATTGCTCCGCGCGTGTCTTTGAAGAGCAAAAGACCAGGGGAATCCCCCTCGCCGCCAGCGCGGTCACGGCGGCCCCCGCCGGCCCCGGACGGTAGTCCTGCCCCAGCAGGGTGTCGTCGAGGTCCGTGATGACCACGGAATATGGTTCGGGCGAGTTCAACGGTACGTCTCAAGTGGTGCTTTCATTATAGCATTTCGGTTGACGCTCTCACTGGTGCGGGGTATAATTTTAAGGCTCGGGCGAGGCGCCGGGCGCACAGCCGGGCCCGTAGCTCAGCGGCAGAGCGGTCGGCTCATAACCGATTGGTCGCAGGTTCGAACCCTGCCGGGCCCACTCCTACGGTGTTTAGCAATTTGCTTAATTCTACCCATTGTTCGGTACCCCTTTCGGTTATTTCGCGACCTCTCTGCCGCGGAGCAACTGGTTCCTGTGCTATCTCGCCTCACCCCCTTTTGTTCGTTTAGTCTTGTGCTTGTTGATCTCGTCTGGCTTTATGATTATTCGGCCAAAGGATCAGAGAGCCATTTTCGACCGCGCCGTACCCGTATTTCTGTTGTTCCAGAATGGCCTCGTCCCGAGTTTACTGCGAAGGTGATACGTAAATGGTTGGGTCGTGTTGGTGTCAAGACGTTGTATATAGAACCAGGCAGCCCATGGGAGAACGGCTATGTTGAATCGTTCAACGGAAAACTGAGGGATGAGCTACTTAATGGGGAAATCTTTACTACGCTGACTGAAGCCAGGATATTGATTGAACGGTGGCGTAGGGAATATAATCACTACCGACCGCACAGTGCACTCGGGTATCGCCCACCGGCCCCCGAGGCTAAAGCACCGATAACTCTAACTTTGTAGGTGGGGTATACGTTTGGGGCAGGTTAGCGGCTTGTTTATGGAAGAATGTACCGATCATTGATGCTTGACCCCGCCGGACATCCGCGGCATGCCTGGAGCATGGCCCTGCTGATGCTGCTGCTGGTGACGATACTGGCCGGCATCCAGCTTGCTTTCGGTTTTTTCTTCAAAGCAATCGCCGCGGAATTTGCCCTCAGCCGCACGGTGACATCACTGGTGGTCTCCACCCACATCATCATCGGGGGGCTGGGGGCGGTGGTGGCGGGACGGGTGATCGACCGTTATGGCCCGCGGCGCCTGATCCTGGCGATGGGTCTGCTCACCGGGGCCGGGCTGCTGCTGACGTACCTGGTGACGCAACCCTGGCAGTTTTTTCTGACCTACGGTCTGCTGCTGGCACTGGGCGCCGGACCGGTCTACGTGGTACCGGCTACCGTACTCGCCTGGTGGTTCCACAAGTACCGTGCCACCGCTTACGGTATCGCCTTCTCCGGTGCCGCACTCGCCACGCTGATCGGGGCACCGGTCGCCAGCTACCTCATCTCCAGCCTGGACTGGCGCCTGGCGTACGTTGTCATCGGCGCCTTCGCCGGTAGCGCCCTGGTATTGATCGCGCTGTTCTTTGGGAAGGCCTCGAGACCTTTGGTGACGCCGGCTAAGACGGCGCCGGAGGCCACCGGGTGGCGCCTGCGGGACCTGGTGCGGCAGCCAAACTTCCGCTACGTGTTGGTCGGCTGGACCGCCCTCGGTTACACCATGTTTTTTATATTTTCACACCTGGTACCGCACATCACGGACCAGGGGTATCCCGAAATCCGGGCGGTGGCCGCCATCAGCACCATGGGTTTTGCTTCCCTGGTGGGTCGTTTGCCGGCGGGTGTCCTCGCGGACCGCATCGGACGGCGGCGATTGGGCATCATCTCCGCAGCATTTCTGGCGCTGGCGATGTTGCTGATGGCCTGGGCCAGCGAATTCTGGGCGTTCTACGTCTTCGCGGCGGTCTTCGGTCTTGCCTACAGCAGCTTCAGTACCAGTTTCGGGTCCCTGGTGGGAGACGTGCTGGGCACGGCCCGTATTGGCACCATATTCGGTATTCTGGAACTCGGCCTGGGCATTGGCGCGGCGCTGGGCGCGCTGGTGGGCGGTGCCATCTACGACACCAGCGGCAGTTATTTCGCGGCGTTTCTAATCGCCGCGGGGACCTGGATCGTGGTCAGCGTCACCACGGGTCGAATACGAACGGAGGCGGCAGGAAGTGATGCCACCACCGGCGGTGACGCTGATAAGCCCCGGCCCCGTTAAAGGTTAGATATCGTGATTGTCTTTCGTTTGCACCGCCCGGTGTAACATCTGTAGAGACTGCTGCAGCGGGACGCGGTGCACAAAAGCCGCCTGCTTCACCGTAATCACCTTTGTCAGTATACGGCGTATCGAATATGGACCGACCCGCTTGACGCCAAAAACCTCCATCACGTCCGCGATGTCGCCATATTCCGCCAGAATGTTAGATACCCGGGTGTCCTTGGTGATTTCCATTTTCACCCAGCTCCTTTTTGTGGCGTAGATGTCAGGCCGGGTTCGCGGCGGCCCCCGCTTGTAAACCCTCAACCGCACGCCAACCGGGCCGCCGCTATTCCTGCATCAGGGGTTTTGCCAGTTCAAATCCGAGTTGCCTGGCGTCAGCCAGGACGTTCGGATGGTGGCGCACCATACCCCTGTCGAAGATACCGTTAACCGGCAGTTCCCCGGCTATCTCGTAACCGTAGGCCGCCATCGCCCGGTGCAGCGCCGTCAAGGTGAGCCCGATCGCTTCCTCCGCGCCCGCCTGTTCCCCGATGGCCACCAGAGCCGCCCGGCGTCCCTGGTTCGCCAGCGTGGTCCACCAGCTGCGGGGACGGTCATCGGTGAACCCGAAGTAGCAATACATACGGTCAATGAACGACTTCATCCAGGCGGTGACGTTAAAGTTATGGGTGGGGGAGACCAGCACCAATCCTCTGGCCGCGGTGATCTTGGGGTAAAGTTGCTGCATCTCATCCTTGAGCTTGCAGATGTTGTCCGGGCGGCAGCGCTCACAACCGTCGCAGGACTGGAAACGAAGGTCTCTCAACTGGATTGCCTCCGTGGTGGCCCCAGCCTGTGCCGCCCCCGCGAGTACCTCCCGCAGCAGGATGTCCGAATTGCCACCCTTCCGCGGGCTCCCGCCAATGCCGAGTATTTCGGGCATGATGTACCTCTCCGCGTGTAAAGTGTTTACCGCCACAGCGTAGCACGTCTGCTGGCGGGAGGCCCCCCATGGTTTGACAACCAGGTACCATGGAGATACAATGTGGCCACCAATGCTGAGGTCATGGCACCTCGGCGCGGCTGCAAATATCCCGGTTGTTGTTTCCGGGAGGAGGTATGCCTTGACGGTACCTGAAGATAGAGTGCAATGGGTTCTGGCCGCAAAGAGCAATGAGGAATCGGCAGAGCGATATGATGCCTGGGCAGAACAATATGATGCCGATCTCCACTCCTACGGCTATCGTTCACCGGCATTAGTGGCCGGTATTATGGGCTGTTATGTGCCGCGGGACAGCGCACCAATTCTGGACGCTGGTGCCGGCACCGGTATCATTGGTGAAGTGCTCCATATTCTGGGGTACCAGGGCATCGTGGCACTGGACCTGTCCGAGGGAATGCTGGAGGTGGCCGCCCGCAAGGGCGTGTATTCAGACTTACGCCAAGCGGCCCTGGGAGAGGAATTGGATTTCCCGACTGACCACTTCGCGGCCGTGGTGAGCGCCGGCACGTTCGTCACCGGTCACGCGCCACCGAATTCACTCGACGAACTCATTCGCGTCACGCGCCCCGGTGGTCACCTGGTCTTCACGGTACGTGCGGATGCCTACCATCGCGGCGGCTTTAAGGAGAAACAAGAGGAACTCCAGCAGGCTAACTTGTGGCAACTGGTGGAGGTGGTTGGTCCTTACGTCTCGGTACCCGGAAGCGATGACCCGGAAGGGACCAATCAGTTGTTTACCTACCGGGTTACCTAGACCGGCCAATCGGGCTGACAGATGTGACCCGCACCGACCCGTGCGGCTACCGGCCAGCTGTCCCCAGGCAGTACACCGCCAGCGAAATGGCGGGCTTGTTTGCGGTTCGTGATGCACGTGTCCTGCTGGCGGAGGACAACATCACCAATCAGCAGGTGGCGCTGGGGATAATGAAAAAGCTGGGGCTGGCCGTAGACACGGTGGCCAACGGCGCCGAGGCTATCGCGGCACTGGAATCAACCTCCTACGATCTGGTCTTCATGGACCTGCAGATGCCGGTGATGGGCGGCTACGCGGCCACCGAAGCCATCCGCCGCGGGAACTCCAAGGTGCTTGACCGAAACGTCCTGATCATCGCCATGACCGCCGGTGCGATGCAGGGTGACCGTGAGAAATGCCTGGCGGCGGGGATGAATGGTTATATCTCCAAGCCGATAACGCCGCAGACCGTATCGGAGACTCTTAAGAAATGGCTACTAATTGAGACGAGAGACAAGGAAACCAGGAACGTGAAACCTGGAGAGTCAGTTATGGCCGCCAAGGCCTCAAATACAAAAACAGCGGAGCTGATCTTAGATTCGACAGGGTTGTTTGAGCGCATGATGGACGACGGTGGATTAGTGAAAGCAATTCTGGAAGGATTTCTACAGGACATCCCGGACCAGATCCAGGCTCTCAAAAAATGCCTTGCCACCGGAGATATCCCTTGCGCCGAACGCCAGGCTCACAGCATCAAGGGCGCGGCCGCCAACGTCAGCGGCGAAGCAGTGCGCGCGGTGGCCCTTGAAGTGGAAGAGGCCGGACGGACCGGCGACCTGGACGCCGCAAGGGCACGGATGGGCGAACTTGAGGCTCAATCCGAATTACTGAAGGAAGCCATCATAGAAGCGCATTTGACCTGAATCCTCAATTGGGAGGACGCTATTTTTTGCAACCAAATGTATCCAACATTGGTGTTGCCTCAACCAAGTAGGATTTACCCACACGAATCAACTTCGTTACTAATTAAGATGTTGTAACTGCATTCTGCACGGACAGGGGTTCATCGCGTCGACCAGCGCGATGTCACAACGCAGGCATTGTTCCGCTTCGGATTTCAATGAGATAGGTACAAATGGTTCCTATTCGGTCAGTATGGGATGATCATCTAAAGGCGTTTGCTGACCGCGCCCGAGGATTTGCACCGCCATCAAACTA
>CAZPSW010000101.1:0-5670 GCA_964589255.1 uncultured Dehalococcoidales bacterium | reverse complement strand
CTGAGGTCGGTGCCCGCGTCGTGATAGGTGCCGACCTTGGTGCCGGTAAGCACCACTTCAAGGTAACCGGCGCTGGCGCGGGCGGCCACCTCCCGTACCACCGCGGCGGCGGGGCGGCAGTATTCCGCCGGGCGTACCAGCGGCACCACGCAGTAGGCGCAGCCACTCTGGCAGCCGTCCTGAATCTTCACCAGGGAACGGCTGCGGCTGCCCAGGATTTCAGTGCGCGCGCCGGCCGGATTTCTTTCCAGCAGGTCGTTCACCATGGCGAGCAGATCATCCTTGGCAGTATTGCCCGCCACTAGGTCGACGCCGGGAATCCCCTGTAAGGTGAACGCGTCCCTCTCCGCGTAGCAGCCGGTGGCCACCACCAACGCGCCGGGGCGCGTACGCCCCAGGCGGCGCAACCACTGACGCGCCCGGGCGTCCGCGGTATGGGTCACGCTGCAACTGTTCAGCACGTAAACGTCAGCCGCGGCACCGGGCGGCACCACGCGGTAGCCGGCGGCGGCGAAACTCAGCGCCAGGGCCTCTGATTCAGCCTGGTTCAGTTTGCAGCCGTGGGTGTGCAGGGCAACGCATGGTGCGGTCTCTTCCACAGACGAATTATATGGCCCTCCAGTGGGGCGGTCAAACAATCGCCTTGCCTCGCCTGCGGCGAATATGGTAAAAATAAGTATTAGAAAGTAACCCGATGCCGTTTACCGGCCACGCAGGAGGCTGCCTTGACCAGGATACCCCGACACCGCGTCGTCATTACCGGCATTGGTGCCGTGACACCGCTGGGTCTCTCCATGGCCGAGACCTGGGAGGCCCTGATGGCCGGGAAGAGCGGTATCGAGCCGATCACCCTCTTCGACGCCTCGCGCTGTGAAACCCACATCGCCGGCGAGGTAAAAGGCTTCGACGGCGCGAACTACATCAGCCGCAAGGAAGCGCGCCACATGGACCGTTTCGCCCAGTTGGCGGTGGTCGCCTCCCAGCAGGCGCTGGCGCAGAGCGAGCTTGTCGTCGGCGCCGAGAATCAGTGTGATATCGGCATCGTGGTGGGGTCCGGCATCGGCGGTCTGACCACGCTTTACGAACAGGTCAAGGTGCTGGTGGAACGGGGGCCGGAACGCGTCAATCCATTCCTCATCCCGATGATGATTTCAGACATCGCGGCGGCACAGGTCTCGATCGTACTCGGGGTCAAGGGGCCGAATTTCTGCACCACCTCTGCCTGCTCCTCCGGCGCCGACGCCATCGGTGTCGCCAACGAGGTGATCCGCCGCGGTGACGCCCGGGTGATGCTGGCCGGTGGTTCCGAGGCGATCATCAACGAGATCGGCATCGCCGGTTTTAACGCCTGCAAGGCGCTTTCCACGCGCAACGATGAGCCGTACCTGGCCTCCCGCCCCTTCGACGCGGAACGGGACGGCTTTGTCATCGGCGAGGGGGCCGGCATCCTGGTGCTCGAGGACCTGGAACATGCCAAGGCGCGCGGGGCCCGGATACTGGCCGAGATCGCCGGTTACGGCGCCAGTGCCGACGCCTATCACGTCACCCAGCCGATGGAAAGCGGCGAGGGCGCCATCCGTGCCATGGAGATCGCGCTGGATAAGGCGGCGATCAAGCCTGCCCAGGTGGATTATATCAATGCCCACGGCACCTCCACCGCGCTCAACGACCGCATGGAGACGCGGGCCATCAAGACCGTCTTCGGGAACAATGCGGCGCACATTCCGATCAGTTCCACCAAGTCACAGATCGGCCATCTCATCGGCGGCGCCGGGGCGGTGGAAGCCGCGGTGGCGGTTTACACCATCCAGAACGGCATTATTCCGGCCACCATCAATCT
This sequence comes from uncultured Dehalococcoidales bacterium, assembly GCA_964589255.1. Lineage (GTDB taxonomy): Bacteria > Chloroflexota > Dehalococcoidia > Dehalococcoidales > SURF-40 > CAZPSW01. The sequence goes on along the minus strand of CAZPSW010000101.1, from coordinate 3,830 downwards.
GATTCACCCGGACCCGGACTGTGACCTGGACTACGTGCCCAACACGCCGCGCCAGGCCACCGTGAATACGGTGCTTTCCAATTCCTTTGGTTTCGGCGGTCACAACTCCTCACTGATATTCCGCCGTTTCCGGGAACAGGGTTGAGCCAGCGCTGGGAACTCCGGTCGGCGGCGCCGGCAGCATTTTTTGAGACTTTTTCCGGCCTGCCACCACTGATCGCGCAGTTGCTCTACAACCGTGGCCTTAGGGACGGGGCCGCGATACGCGAATTCCTCACCGGCGACGCCCTCTGCGACCCTTCACTGATGCCGAATGTGGCGCTGGCCGCGCGCCGCCTGGACAAGGCCATCGAGGACGGGGAGACGGTGGCCGTTTACGGAGACTATGACCTTGACGGTATCTCCGCCACGGCGCTGCTGGTGCAGGGGCTCAGCGGGCTCGGGGCGCGGGTAATACCCCACATCCCGCACCGTTTGAGCGGCGGTTATGGCCTCAAAATACCCTCCCTGAAGCGCTTGCGGGAACGCGGTGCCAGCCTGGTGGTGAGCGTCGATTGCGGCATCACAGCGGTCAAAGAGGTGGCCGCGGCGGCGCGTTTCGAACTTGACATAATCATTACCGACCACCACACGCCGTTGGCGAAATTACCGGCCGCGGTGGCGCTCTTGAACCCCAAGCTGCCCGGCTCGAAGTACCCGTTCCGGGACCTTACCGGCGTCGGGGTGGCCTTCACCCTGCTCCGGGTGCTTTACGCGGCGCGGGGCCGTGAGGCGGAGCTGGAATCTTACTATGACCTGGTGGCGCTGGGCACGGTGGCGGACAGCGCGCCGCTACTCGGGGAGAACCGCGCCCTGGTGCGGCGCGGCCTACGCTTGATGAACTCAAGCCCGCGCGCCGGGATCCGAGGGCTGGTAGCCGGTACCGGCCTGCGCGTCGGGCAGATCAATTCGGACAGCATCGCCTGGGTGCTGGCACCGCGGTTGAATGCGGCGGGGCGGCTGGTGCATGCCATGTCCAGCTACCGCATACTGGTCACCACGGACGTGGCCCAGGCGGCCGCCCTGGCGGACAAACTGGAGCGCAAGAACCGGGAACGGCAGCAACTTACCGCGAGCGCTCAGGCCCAGGCCCGGGAAATGGCCCTCGAGGAGGGACCCGCCGAGCTTATCTTCTGCGGTGACACGGACTTCGCGGCGGGCATCGTGGGGCTGGTGGCGGGACGCCTCTGCGAGGAGTTTTACCGCCCGGCGGTGGTGCTCAGCCGTGGCTGGGAAACGAGCAGCGGGTCATCACGTTCCATCCCGGAATTTAACATCGTGGCGGCGCTGGACTCCTGCGGTGACCTGCTCAGCGACTACGGTGGTCACGCCGCCGCCGCCGGGTTCACGGTCCGCAACCGGCACGTGCCTGAACTGAAGACGCGGCTCATGACGCAGGCGCAGGCGGCGCTGGCCGGGGTGGACCTCCGGCCCACCCTGACGGTGGATTATGAACTGCCGCTCCCCGAATTGGACGGTGACGTCTTCCGCGCGGTGGGTAAGCTGGCCCCGTATGGTGCCGCCAACCCGCAGCCAACCTTCCTCAGCCGTGATGCGCCGGTCACGGACTGTGTCTCGATGGGCGCTGCCGGGGCGCATTTGAAATTTAAATTCGACGGCGGTGCGCGGTGCTGGGAGGCGGTCGCCTTCCGTCAGGGGGGGCGTTACGCCGGGATGTCCCGGAAACTCGACATCGTGTATAATCTGGAGACGGATTACTGGCACGGCGAGGCTAGGCAGCGCCTCAACGTCATCGACTTTGAGCCCGCGGCGCCATATTAGGGGGTAAAAATGGTGGTGCTCTACGTTATCCTCAGCGTTATCATTGCCTACCTGCTGGGCGCCATTCCGCTGAGCTACCTGGTGGCGCGCTGGCGCAAGGGCTTCGACATCCGTCAGGTCGGCAGCCGCAACATGGGTGCCATGAACACCTTCTACAACGTGGGTATTGTCTGGGGCTTACTGGTACTTGTCTTCGACATTGGCAAGGGGTCTCTGGCGGTGGCCGCCGCGGACCTGTTGGGGCCGGCCCTCGGTATGCCGGAGGGACTGGCCTTCTGGATACAGCTCCTCGCTGGACTGACGGTGGTGCTGGGGCATGCCTACCCGGTCTTCCTCGGTTTTCGTGGCGGCAAGGGTGGTGCTTCCGCGATCGGGGCGCTGGTCTACCTGATGCCGATGCTGGCGCCGATCTATCTTGGTGTTTTCCTCTTGCTTTTGCTCATCACCCGGGTGCCCACGGTGAGTTATGGGCTGGCCTTTTTCAGCGCCCCGGTGATGGCCGCGTTCTGGCCCGGTTATTACCACTGGCAGTACGTGGTGTATCCCTTCGTGCTGGTGCTTTTACCTGCCGTGAAGTACATCCCGCGCCTGAAGGAAATGCGGCGTAAGGCCGGGAGCTGGCGTGCCGTCTTTTTGCGCAAGCGGGTGCAGGAGCGCTATTAGCTGCCGAAATCGGGTTGCCCGGCGGGTCCGGGCGCATTTACCGGGACCAAAACAAGGGGCGCAGCCCCTTATTTCCCCACCTATCCGCCCTTTTTAAGGTATGGTTTCACCCTGTGACTCAGGATACGGGTTGGCACCGCCCACCAACGAGGGTCATCAAATCGCACCCTTTCCTTAGACGAAGCGGGTTCAAAGGGCGCAGCCCCTTACAATAATCATTTTCCCCTTCCCTGGGGAAGGGGAACAAGGGGATGGGGTTTAGCCAGAGCAAAAACGTTTGAACCATGTCACCCCGCCGGATTATTCACCACACCTGAGGTAAATATTTGTCCCTGAACCAGTAAACAGCATACAATTCAGATATGATTGACATCCCCTGGAGCGGCGACGCCTTTACCATCAGCGGCGTCACCATGCGCTGGTACAGCATCTTTATCACGCTGGCGCTGGCGACACTGATCGTCTGGGTGGTAGGCGCCGCACGCCACGAACCCAGGGTCACCGGACGGCACATCCTGGGCGCGGCCATCGCCGGCATTCCCATCGGCATCGTCGTCTCCCGCCTGATCCACATCCTGGACCAATGGCAGTACTATTCCCTTTACCCGAGCCAGATCTTCGGCGGTTCCGGGCTCACCATCTGGGGTGTCGTCATCGGTGCCACCATCGCCATCTGGGTCTACCTGCGCCTCGTCCGGGCTCCCGCGGGGGTCTTCTTCGACCTGATGGCGCCGGGCGTCATGCTGGGACAAATCATGGGCCGGATCGGCTGTACCGCCAACGGCTGCTGCTACGGCGTCGCCACCGATCTGCCTTGGGGGATTCGCTACCTGCACCCTTACAGCGCCGGTTTCGCCACTATCAACGGACCGGTGCATCCGGTGGCCGTCTATGAGATTATCTTCCTGGCGCTGCTCTTCGGGTTGTTGCTGGCGCTGCGGCGCCGCCTGCGGCCGGACGGCTCGCTCTACCTGCTGTACCTGTGCCTCTACGCGGCCTGGCGCATCGGCATCGGTTTCATCCGGGACAACCACGAATTTGTCTTTGGCCTACAACAGGCGCAGATCATTGCCGTGGTGGTGCTGGTGCTGGCGCTGCCACTGCTCGTCTGGCGCATGCTGCGGCGAAGCGCGGATGATGTGGCGCCGCCCCGGTAACCTGCCACCGCGTTCAGGGAAAACGCAGCGCGCCGGAAAACTGGTGTAGCGCCCGTGCGTCAGCCCGATCAAAGTGAGGTTCCGGACCCCCTTCGCCACCCAGCGCCAGGATCAGGTTATTAGGTATGCCGATGGGGCCCTGTGCCCCGCTGATAGCGATACTGGCACCGTCCCGGATGCATCCGGGAC
>CAZPSW010000100.1:2326-5729 GCA_964589255.1 uncultured Dehalococcoidales bacterium | reverse complement strand
CCGGGGCTCGCGGGCAAGATCGACAAGTACGGTTATTTCACGGACAACCCTTCCCCGATGCGCGTCGCCCTGAGCACCTATTTCACCCACTACTACGACGCCCAGGCAGTACAATACATGGAGGCCGCCAGGGCAGCCCCGGATCCCTACCAATACATCGCCCGCCGCGGCGCGCCCCTGACACCGCCGGCGGCGGCGCCGTAAACCCGGAATTATGACAAAACGCGTCAGTATTATCATGCCCGCCTTGAACGAGGCCGGTAGCATCACCGAGGCGCTGCGTGGCATTCCGCTCGGGGAACTGGTGCGGCGCGGCTACGAGGCTGAGGTGCTGGTGGTGGACAACGGCTCCGAGGACGGCACCCGGGACCTGGCGCTGCGCGCCGGGGCACGCGTGGTGGCGGAACCACGACGGGGCTACGGCTTTGCCTACCGGCGCGGCTTCCGGGAGGCCGGCGGGGACATCTTCTGCACCCTGGACGCGGACTGTTCCTATCCGGCGGCACTGTTGCCGGATCTGGTGGACAAGCTGGAGGCCGAGGGGCTGGATTTCATCAGCACCAACCGCCTGGCGCAACTGCATAACGGCATCATGCCGCCGCTGAACCGGCTCGGCAACGGCGTGCTCAACCTGGTCAGCCGCCTCATCTTCCGCCTGCCCTTCCGTGATTCACAGTCCGGGATGTGGGTCTTCCGCCCGGAACTGCTGCCGCGCATGCACCTCGAGTCCGGCGGCATGGCCCTCTCTCAGGAGATCAAGATCGAGGCCGCCTGCAAACTCAAGGTGCGCTGCGCTGAAGTACCCATCCCATACGGCTACCGGCGCGGCACCCCGAAGCTGCGCGTCTGGCGGGACGGGCTGGGCAACCTGAGTGGCCTCTTTCGTAAGCGCTTTTCCCGCTACGCCACGCAAGATGATGGCCCCTGATGCAGCCGCGCGCTATTGCAACGGACCAGGCCCCGGCGGCCATCGGGCCTTACTCCCAGGCGATGGCGGTGGGAAATCTGGTCTTCGTCTCCGGGCAGCTGCCGCTGGACGCTGCCACCGGGGACTTCACTGCAGGCGACATCGCCGCTCAGACGGCGCGCTGTCTGGACAACCTGGTAGCGGTACTCGCCGCTGCCGGCACCAGCCTGGATGGCGTGGTGCAGACCACCGTCTACCTGAAACAGATGGCCGATTTCAGCGCCATGAACGCGGTTTACGCCACCCGTTTTGCGGACCCGGCACCCGCCCGCGCCACGGTGGCGGTGGCCGCGTTGCCCAGGGACGCTCTGATTGAGATTGCGGCGGTGGCGGTGGTGCCCGAAACCAATGCCTGATGCCGCCCGTACCCTGGCCGTTTTTGATTTCAACGGCACCATTTTTGGGGGTTTCCTCTTCGTGGCCATACTGAGCCACCATTTCCGGCACCGCGTGAAGCGCCAGGCGTCACTGCGCTTCCTGGCAACGCACCTGCCGGGGATCATCGCCTACAAACTTGGCTGGGCCAGCCGCGAGACGATGACGGTGCGCTGGGCGGATGACCTGGCACAGCTTTTCAAGGGCTTCGACGCACCGCAACAGGCGGACACTTTTAGCTGGCTGAGCGCCTATTTCATGCGCCGTTTGAGACCAGCGGCAGCAGTCGCTCTGCGCCGCCATCAGAAGGCGGGCCACACCACGGTGCTCCTCTCCGCCGCCTTCACGGAACTGCTGGAGCCAATACGCCGGGACCTTGGTATGGACCATGCGGTGGGCACCGACCTGGAGCGGGGCACCGGGGGGCATATCACGGGGCGCATCGTGCCGCCGTCCTGCCAGGGGGAGCACAAGCCGAGCCGACTGCGGCGTTTCATCGCGGAGAGCGGCATCGATTATGACCTGACGGCGAGCCACGCCTATGCGGATAGCATCCTGGACCTGCCGCTGCTGGAGGCGGTGGGACATCCGGTGGCCACCTTCCCCGACGCCGAGTTACTGCGCATCGCACGCCGGTGCGGCTGGCCGGTGATCCTGGAGTATACGCGGCCATGAGATTATGACGCTGAGGCACCGTGATGCGGTCATTGACTGGCTGCTACAGGGGCCGCCCTGGCTTGAGTACGCCGTCAGGAAGCAGCTTCTGGACGAAGACGCTGACGTCGTGGTCGCCACTCAGGACTCCGCCGTGCTGCGGCTGGTGGCTCGGGTTAAGGACCCCCGGAGCGGCCTGCCCGCCTACCGCAGCGGCAACGTCTCCTGCGAGGTTGAAGGTAGCGCCGTTTGGGACCTTTACATCCTGGCGGACATCGGTTTTCAGGCTGTGCATTTGGGCCTCGAGCGTGTGGTGGAGATCGTGCTGGGGGGGCAGCAAGGGGACGACTGCTTCATCACCGAACCGGGCATGGCACCAAACTATTTCTGTCTCTCCGGGGTCTTGATCTCCGCCATCGCGCGGCTCGGTTACGCGGACGCGCCGCCGCTGGCGCGGTTCCTGCGACGGCTGCTCACTGCGCAGCGCACCGAAGGCGGCTGGAACTGTGAGGATTACGAACGGGACGCCTGCCCGATGGATAATCTGAACGTCCTGATGCTGCTGGGGGAGTATTCCGCCTACCGTCGGGACGCACGCTTCAACGGCGCGCTGAACCTGCTGCTCCGGCACTGGCGGGAACAGGACCGGGGGACGCGTCTTTCCGGATTCGGCATCGGGCGGCGCTACCGCAGTTTGCAGTACCCGGCCACCAAGTATGGCATCCTGCGCGTGCTGGACGTGCTCTGTCGCTTCCCCCACGCGGTGTCACAGCCGGCATTCGGGGAGATGCTGGACTTCGTGCGGCGGCAGGCGGTAGAGGGGCGTTATGACGCGGCGTTGCCGCCGGGGTCATACCATGATTTTGATTTCGGCCAGACGGCAGAGCCCAGCCGTTGGATCACCTTCCTGGTACGGCGCATTGAGAAGCGGGCACTTGAGGCACCGCTTTAGTATTCCATCAGGGAGTAAACTGGCACCTCACCGAGTAGTTTTCGGCCATCGAGGAATTTAAGCTCAATCAGAAATGCCACCGCCACCAGTTCGCCGCCCATCTCACGGACCAGGTCAATAGCGGCTTTGACGGTGCCGCCGGTGGCGATCAGGTCATCCACCAGCAGTACCCGCTCACCGGGATTGATGGCGTCGGTATGAATTTCCAATTCGTCAACGCCGTATTCCAGGTCATAGCTCTTGCGGTGCGTGTGCCAGGGCAATTTGCCATTCTTGCGCAGGGGCACGAAACCCACCCCGAGGGCAAAGGCAATGGCGGCGCCGAGAATGAAACCGCGCGCCTCCATGGAGCAGATAGTGTCGATACGCACGTCACGGAACTGGGCGGCGATGGCGTCCACGGCGCGCTTGAAGACGGGCCCGTTCTTGAGCAGTACCGTGATGTCCTTGAAGAT
>CAZPSW010000100.1:0-2316 GCA_964589255.1 uncultured Dehalococcoidales bacterium | reverse complement strand
GCTGGGGAAAATCCGGAATGTCCCTGATGTAGGGCTTGAATTCCTCCCCGGTGGGGTTTGTCATCTGTCTTCCTCCTGGCGCTCGCGGCGGTGTCATCGTGCCGCCGATTATACCACGCCTCAGGCCCGAAGTGCCTGGAACAGGTCCGCGGACAGATCATTGATGTGCTCCAGGCCCACCGAGAGCCGTATCAGGTTGTCCTTGATGCCCACCGAGGCGCGATGGGATTCCGGCATTGAGGCATGGCTCATGGTGGCGGGGTGTTCCGCCAGCGAGGCCGCCCCGCCCAGCGATTCCGCCAGCGCGAAGACCTCCAGTTTTCCGAGGAAGTCCTTGGCCGCCTCCGGTCCGCCCTTTCTCTCGAATGATACCATGCCGCCGAAACCGCGCATCTGCCGCGCTGCGATCTCATGGCCGGGGTGTGACGCTAGACCGGGGTAATAGACCCGGCCCACGCCGGGGTGCGCCTGTAAGAGGCCCGCTACCTGGGCCGCATTCTCCTGGTGGCGCGCCATGCGCAGGGGCAGCGTCTCGATCCCGCGCAGTACCAGCCAGCAGTCGAAGGGAGCGGCGGAACAACCCATGCCGTTGACCAGGAACTGCACCCGCTCCGAGAGTGCTTCGGTGGAGGTCACCACCGCGCCGCCGACGACGTCGCAGTGGCCGTTGAGGTATTTCGTGGTGGAATGAATCACCAGGTCAACGCCGTAGGCGATAGGATTTAAGAGGTAGGGCGTGGCGAAGGTGTTGTCCATCACGTTGAGCAGTTGATGCCGCCGTGCCACCGCCACCGCCGCCTCCAGGTCAATGATGTTGAGTAGCGGATTCGAGGGGGATTCCAGCCAGATCATTTTTGTGTTGGGCCGCACCGCCGCCTCGATCGCCGCGGCGTCAGTGAGGCGCACGAAAGTGAACTCGATGCCGAAGCGCGTCATCACGTCCGCGAAGAGGCGGTAGGTGCCGCCGTAGATGTCGTCCCCGCTGATGACGTGGTCCCCCGCCTGGAGCAGGTGGATGGCGACCGTCTCCGCCGCCATGCCGGTGGCGCAGGCGAAACCGGCATGACCGCCTTCCAACCGGGCGAGGGTTTCCTCAAGCACGGCACGCGTCGGGTTGGCGGTGCGGGAGTAGTCATACCCGCCGCGGGGCTTGCCTACATCCTCAAAGGCGAAGGATGATGTTTGGTAGATCGGCACCGAGATGGCGCCGTAGGTACAGTCCGGCCGTTCGCCACAGTGAATCGAAAGTGTCTCAAATTCCATATTATCCCCGTTTCCTCATTTTCCCTGAGGACTAAATCTTGACGGTGGCTTCCGGCTCCTCGAAGAGCCAGGTGGAGAGGTAGCGCTCGCCGGTGTCCGGCAGTACCACCACGATCAATTTACCCTTGTTTTCCGGGCGCTTCGCCACCTCCACGGCGGCCCAGGCCGCGGCCCCGGAGGAGATGCCCACCAGGATGCCCTCTTCGCGGGCCAGGCGGCGCGCCGTTTCACCAGCGTCCTCATTGGTGACCTGGATGATCTCGTCGATCTGGCCGGCGTCAAGCACGTCCGGTACGAAGCCGGCACCGATGCCCTGAATCTTATGCGGCCCCGGTTTGCCGCCGGAGAGTATCGGTGAGCCCACCGGCTCCACCGCGATGGCCTTGAAACCCGGCTTCCGCTGCTTGATGACCTGGGAGACGCCGGTCAGCGTGCCGCCGGTGCCCACGCCGGATACCAGGATGTCCACCTGACCATCAGTGTCCCGCCAGATCTCCTCGGCGGTGGTGAGGCGGTGAATCTCCGGATTGGCCGGGTTTTTGAATTGCTGCAACAGGTAGTGGCCGGGGTTCTCCTGGACCAGTTCTTCCGCCTTGCGGATGGCGCCCGGCATGCCGTCAGCGCCCGGCGTCAGCACCAAGTCCGCGCCGAAGATGGCCAGCAGACGTCGGCGCTCCACGGACATCGTGTCCGGCATCGTCAGCACCAGGCGGTAGCCGCGCGCCGCGGCGACGAAGGCCAGCGCGATGCCGGTATTGCCGCTGGTGGGTTCAACCAGTGTTGAGCCGGGTTTGATTAGGCCCTTTTTCTCCGCGGTCAGGATCATGGCCGCGCCGATGCGGTCCTTGACGCTGCCCAGCGGGTTGAACGATTCCAGTTTGGCGGCCACCACCGCCATGGCGCCTGCGGTGATGCGGTTCAGGCGTACCAGCGGCGTGTTGCCGACCAGTTCCGCCGAGTCCGCGGCGATGCCGCGGGTCAGTTTTGGAATTTCCAGCCCCTGGAATGCCAGTTTCTCGACTTTGTTCGCGCTCATGACTCTGCCTCCAATTG
>CAZPSW010000099.1:0-5912 GCA_964589255.1 uncultured Dehalococcoidales bacterium | reverse complement strand
AGCGCGGCCCGCACGCGGTTGGCCAGGGCGCCAACGCTCTTGCGTTCTGCCAGGGGTAGCTGGCCCAGGCCGCGCAGGGCGCCACTGAGGGTGCTCTTCTTACCCAGGTAGCGTACGCGCCAGCCGTCGAGGACAGCGGCATCGGTGGCCGCGGCAAGTGCCTCAAGGGCGGTCTTTTGCAGCTCTTCGAGCTCGTGTTTCATCAGGTGAATCCACTGGTAAAACGGTCAGATCAGGCGGACTCGGAGGGGCCCTTGGCCAGCGTCACCAGGTCCGCGAATGCCTCAGGCTCACGTACCGCCATATCCGCCAGCATCTTGCGGTTCAGGTCAACACCGGCCAGCTTCAGGCCGTGGATGAATTCTCCGTAGGTCATACCCTGGGCACGAGCGGCAGCGTTGACGCGAGTGATCCAGAGGCGGCGCATGTCACCCTTGCGTTCCCGGCGGTGCCGGTAGGCGTAGTGCAGTGCGTGCAGCATTGATTCGTGGGCACGCCGGAAGAGGCTATGCCGCGTGGCGCGGTGGCCGCGCGTCAGTTGCAGGACTTTCTTGTGGCGCCGGCGCGCCGTGACGCCTCTTTTAACTCTGGACACGGTGAAACTCCTTGATGGTGATGGAAATCATAAGTCGCTAAACCCCGTAAGGCAGCAGCCTCTTGATGCGCTTCACGTCGCTTTTATGGACCTCGTGCATCTCGGCGTACTGGCGCTTGACGCGGGTGGGCTTCTTGCGCCGCAGGTGGCTCTTGCCGCCCTTGGTGCGCATCAGTTTTCCGGTGCCGGTAATGTGGAAACGGCGCGCCACACTCTTGTGGGTCTTCATCTTAGGCATTCTTGGCTTCCTCTTTCACCTGCTACTAGGCCACTTCCGGCGCCTTGGTCGTCTTGGTGGCGGACTTCGCGGCGGGTGCCTTGGCGGTCTTGGCCGCTGCCGCCGGCGCTGGTTCTTTCACTTTCTTCACGGTGGCCGCTGGCGTGGCTTCTTTCGTCTTTTTCGCCGGGGCCGCTGGCTTGGCTTCTTTCGTGTTCTTCTCCGGGGCGTTGGCGGTGGCTACCTTCGCGTTCGCCGCTGCTGCCGGCGGTTCCGGTGCGGCGGTCTCCGCCGCGGTCGGTTTTTCCGCAACCGTATCTGCCACCATCACCGGCGCTTCCGGTGCTTTGGTCTGCGGCACATTCTGCGGCGCCGCCACCGTGGTCTCGGCGCGGACCTTGCGGGCGGTCGACATCGGCGCCAGGATGAGCATCATGCGCCGGTTTTCCATCGACGGCTGGCGGTCAATCACGGCGACCTCTTTGAGCAGGTCCGCCATGCGTTGCAACAGCTTAAAACCGAGCTCGGGGTGAGTGATCTCGCGCCCCCGGAAGAGGATCGTGATCTTGACCTTGTCCCCGTTCTCCAGCAATTTGCGCGCGGAACGCGACTTGGCGTCGAAATCATGAATGCCGATCTTGGGACGGAGCCTCACTTCCCGTAACGCGGTAACGTGCTGGCCCCGTTTGGCCTCACTCTCTTTCTTGGCCTGCTGGTACTTGTACTTGCCGTAGTCCATCAGGCGGCACACCGGCGGTTCCGCAGTGGGCGCCACTTCAACCAGGTCAAGACTACGCTTTTTGGCGGTCTCCAGGGCCAGGCGCACGGTCTGGATACCGAGCTGCTCGCCATTTTCCCCGACCAGACGTACCTCGGGCACTCTGATCGCCTCGTTAATTCGCAGTCGCTTAATTATGCTGTTATGTACCCCCTGCTTGAAGCGCTATACCCATCAAATATAACATAACGGGAACTCGGAAGCAAGTGATTTCAGGATGTTTGAATTCAGCGCCGTTAAGAGAGTTCCAGGTTGCGTTCACGGTCCCGCCGCAAAACCATGTCACGGAATTCGGCCAGCGGTTGCGGCGGGTTCTGTTCGCCGCTGCGCAGGCGCACCGCCACGTCACCGGATTCAACTTCCCGGTCTCCCACCACCAGCATGTAGGGTAATTTATTCAGTTGCGCCTCGCGGATCTTGTGGCCGACGCGTTCCGAGCGCGTATCCGCCGCGGCGCGGATGCCGGCGGCCAGTAGTGATGCCGTCACTTCCCGCGCGAATTCCAGGTGGCGGTCCGTCACCGGTATCAGCATTACCTGCACCGGCGCCAGCCAGACCGGGAAGGCCCCGCCGTAATGTTCCAGCAAGGTGGCGAAGAAGCGCTCCATGCTGCCAAGCACGGTGCGGTGCACCATCGCCACCTGGTGGTCCTTACCGTCTTCCGCTACGTAGTTCACCTCAAAACGTTTCGGTAGGTTGAAGTCCACCTGGATGGTGGGGCCCTGCCAGCCGCGGCCCTGGGCGTCTTCAAACTTTATGTCAATTTTGGGGCCGTAGAAGACGCCCTCGCCGGGATCAATCTCGAAGTTTATTTTCTGGCGCACCAGTGCCTGGCGCAGGAAACCGGTGGCCTGTTCCCACTCGTCGTCGCTGCCCACCGCCTTTTCCGGTCTGGTGGAGAGCATGACGCGGTAATCGGTGAAGCCGAAGGCCCCGATCATGAAACCAGCCAGGTCCAGCACGCCGACGATTTCTTCCTCCAACTGGTCGAAACGGCAAAAGATGTGGGCGTCATCCTGGGTGAAGCCGCGCACCCGGGCCAGCCCGTGTAGCACCCCGGAACGCTCGTAGCGGTAGACGGTGCCCAGTTCCGCCATGCGCAGCGGCAGGTCCCGGTAGCTCCTGATCTGGGATTTATAGATCAGGATGTGGCCGGGGCAGTTCATCGGCTTCACGATGTAGCCCTGCCCCTCGACGTCCATTGGTGAATAGAGGCTTTCCCGGTAATAATCGAGGTGACCGCTGGTGCGCCAGAGATCCACCTTGGCCACGTGCGGCGTGTAGACGATGTCATAACCGCGCTTCAGGTGTTCCGCTTTCCAGAAGTCCTCGATGACGCGGCGCACGGTAGCCCCCTTGGGGTGCCAGAGCACCAGGCCCGGTCCGAATTCCTCGCGGATGCTGAAGAGGTCAAGTTCACGCCCCAGCTTGCGGTGGTCCCGTTTCGCCGCCTCTTCCAGCCGCGCCAGGTGAGCGTCAAGCTCCGCCTGGGTGGCGAAAGCGGTACCGTAGATGCGCTGCAACATGGGCCGTTTTTCATCGCCGCGCCAGTAAGCCCCGGCGATGCTGAGCAGTTTCACCGGCCCGATGCCGCCGCTGCTTACGAGGTGAGGCCCGCGGCAGAGGTCGACGAATTCGCCCTGCCGGTAAATGCTGATGGCGCTGTCCCCCGCGGCCTCGATGTCCGCGATCAGTTCCAGCTTGTAGGGCTGGTCCTTGAAGAGCTCTCGTGCCGCCCCAACGTCTATCTCTTCGCGCGTGAAAGCCAGGTCCGCGGCGACGATCTCGTCCATCTTTTGTTGTAATAGCGGCAGGTCTTCCGGCGCCAGCGCGTGGGAGAGCTCGAAATCATAGTAAAAACCGAGGTCGATGGCGGGGCCGATGCCGAACTTGACCCCGGGAAACATCGAGAGCACCGCCTGCGCCATGACGTGGGACGCCGAATGGCGTAAGGTCTCCAAGGCCGCCTGATCTGCCGTCTGATTCGTTTTCGCGTTCATACAGGCTACATTATAGCAGCGCCTGCCCGCCTACGTAAAGGTAATCAGGCTCAAGTATTTACCGCTGCCAAAGATTTGGGCACCCCCGATGCGACAATTATCATATCTTCGCCGGGGCGCTTGGGTTAAGCTGCAATCGGGTTGTGTGGCGGTTGGGGCCGCGGGGCGGGCCTGGTGCCCGTCCCGCGGCAACGGTCTCACACCCGCACCACGTCAATGCCCTTTTCTTCTAGGCGGTAACGGTGATAGGCAATGGCGTCCGCGTCATGGTTCAGCGCTGATATTACCATCACCGCGAAATTCTCGATATGCCCCCCGCCGGCGCGGCGCAGGGCGGTGGCCACCGGGCTGGCACTGGCGTGCTGCTTCAGGTTTTCGATCTCCCAGCGCATCAGGTCTGCCAGTACGCCGGCGGCGGCGTCATCGGTTTTCCGCAGACGGCTCAGCCCGGCCCTCAGACGCCCCACTTCGGGTGGCGCCAGGTAACGCATCGGCGCGCGGTAGGGGGTGAGTTCCCGCACCAGCTTCAGGGCCTGCACCATTAGGCGCCGCGGCGAGGTGATGCGGCTCACCAGGCGCACCCCGTGGTGGTCATAGACGGCAAGCACCCCGGGCACCGTCTCGCGGGCCAGTGAGATGGCGGTCATCAGCAACTTGTAGGCCACCTGGTCCGCCTCGACCTCGCCCGCGGTGGAGAGGTTGACCAGCACCAGTGCCTGGCGCCCCCTCAGTTCCACAAAGTTCTTGGTGATCAGATCGTCGAATTTGACGGAGTGCTTCCAGTCGATGTGTGCCAGACTGTACCCGGGCTGGTACTCGCGGCTGTAGAGATACTCCACTCCCCGCACGGAGACAAAACGCGCGGTGGATTCGGGAATGCCGGCCATGTAAGAAAGTTCGCTGCCGGCGGTCTCGGCCAGGAAGCGACGCGCCAGCCAGGCGGCGTAGCGCGCCCGCGGGATTACATTGAGCCGTAGCGGCACCGTCTCAAAACTGTTCTGCGTCAGGCCCCAGCGGTCGTAGGCGCACCGCGTGGGGCCCGGAGGTCTCCGGGGTCACGGACAGCTTCAGGTTGATTTCCCGGGACCGCAGCAGGTAGGGCCCGCCGCGCAGTTTCACCCAGGGTTGAGTGGGGCGCAAGTGGACGTAACCGCCGAGAGGGTTCGCCGCGGCTACCGCCACCCGGAATACCTGATGTGCCGATACCAGGATGCGCTGTTCCCGCGTCGCCACCCGGAGCGGTGTCAGCGGTAGGCGCAGCCAGATTAAAAAATAAAGTACCGCCAGCGAGACCAGTGCCAGACCGCCGCTGAGGAGCAGCGCCAGCGAGGCCAGTATCTGCGATATCAGCACCGCGCCCAGCGCCATCAGTAGCAGTGTCATCGCAATGTTGGTGGGACGGCGCCGCGAGACCGTGGTGATGACGCGCCGCCGCACCGCCAGGCGCTCCAGGTCATTGCCCACCAGGTAGAGCAGCGGCAGCGCCAGCAGCAGGCACCAGGCGCCGAGGCTGGCCTCGAAGAGGAGTGCCAGCGCATAAAATACGAGGCTGTCCGTGAGCAGCAGCTGCGCCCGGCTGATGGGCCAGCGCCAGACGACCAGGTAGCCGGCGAAGATCGCCAGAGGCACCAGCGTCATCAGCGTTGGTGCCACCACCGCCGCCGCCACCAGCGTCAGCAGCACGTAGACCCGGAGCACGGTGACCAGGCTGGGACGCGGCATCAAAGACCCGGTTTGGGGACCGACACCTGGTCCAGGGCCCGATCCAGCACCACGTCCGATGTCAGATTATCAATTTCGGCTTCCGGCGTCACCCGCACGCGGTGCGCTAGCACCGGACGCACCACCGCGTGCACGTCATCGGGAATCACGTAATCCCGCCCGTCGAGCAAGGCCGCCACCCGCGCGCACTTGAGCAGCCCGGTGCTGCCGCGACTTGATGGTCCCAGCAACGTGTCGGTATCGGCACGCAAGAAATCAACCAGTGCCACGATGTAATCCAGCACCGCCTCGGAAATATGCACGGCTTGTGCCAGCGCCTGCATTTGCAGGATCTCCGTGGTATCGGTATGCGGTTTTATCTGGGGGGCGTCGTTCTCATCGATGCGGCCGAGAATCATTTTTTCCTCTTCCTTGGTGGAGTAGCGGCTGCTGACACGCAGCAGAAAACGGTCCAACTGCACGTCCGTCAACGGGTAGGTTCCCTCGCCACCGGCGTGTACCTGCGTCGCGATCACCATGAAAGGTTTCGCCAGCAGATGGGTCTCCCCGTCCACCGTGACCTGGCGTTCCTGCATCGACTCGAGCATCGCCGACTGGGTG
>CAZPSW010000098.1:0-5935 GCA_964589255.1 uncultured Dehalococcoidales bacterium | reverse complement strand
ATCACCGGGGAGAGACAGATCAACCGTCCCGGCAGCAGATCCGGACGCCCCTCAACAAGTGATTATACACCTCCCCTAATCTAAGTGTAATACGCCATGCGGTTACCGTTCTGCTGGCATGGTTCCCTGCCTCCTGATATGAACGTCGTCAGGGGGGACATTATCCACCACTTTATGATTGTCAACAAACGCCGATCGTTGGTCAGAAACAAAAGGTGTGCGAACGCGCCGCTCGGTGGCAGCGTTTGAACACGTTATCGTTTATTTGAACGAATCACAGTATTAAAGCGCGACGCATGATTTTGCTATCGACCTATCGGGGTGGCCTGCTATTATTGCCATAACGACAATCTGGAGGTTCGTTATGAAGTCAAAAAAACTGGCCTGATCTTATTCCTGGTCGGTGCTATTGTGATGATAATACTGGGTTGGGTAGGCAGCTGGTTAATTACGCCCGCGCTCCGTTTGCCACAGGCTCAGTTTACGGAGACGATTTGGTCCTGGGACAATGCCTTATTCTGGATATGGGCATTTGCCTTGCCGCTGGGAACCATATTGACCGGAGTCGGCATTCTACTTTACGCCCGGGCCAAAAGTTCTCTCATCTGGATTTTCGGAATCGGGGTATTGGTGATCATGGGCACTGCCGAGCGATTACTGCCGGAAACGCATTTCCCGCCGGCATTTGGCATCGGTGGCGGCCTGATGATGGCATTCTTTTTGGCGATACTCTGGCTATGGGCCAGGAAATACAAAACTCTTGAGGGTACGGCAAAGACAGCCGCATATTTCCAATTAACCGGTTACGCGTTTCTCTTCGTCGCGATGTGGTTTCCCTGCGGTGTACTTGGCGCACCGTTCCTGGCAGGGTGGCCGTAGCAGCCCCCAGTACCCCGATTTCAATCATGGTATATCTCGTATTGGGCTGGTTTTTCCTCTTCCTGAGTCATTACAAATCTCGTAAATAATGGGGCCAAGGGCCGACTAAACACATTAGTTGCTCAATAAAAGGCGTTTGTTGACTGCCGTGAAAAGGGTCTGATGCTGAGATAACCTCGCCTGGGGCGAGGGGGGTCTCAGCCGAGGTATACGGCCTGGTGAACATGATTCGCTTTAGATTGCTTCGGGGGCGGCGGCGATCACATCGAGGGTGAACATCTCGCCCATGATACCCGGTTTGGGGGTCTCCACCAGCGTCATTGCCGGGGGATCGTGCAGCAACAGGCGGCTGATCCGGTCAAATGGCAGCCAATTGATCCTCACGTCCCGCATGAAGATGATGATATCCAGAATGTGGTCCAGGGACAGTTGCGCACTTTGAAGTTGTCTTTCCAGGTTGCCCAGCGCGGTCCACGCCTGGGCCAGCATCGGGCCCTGAAGACGGTCCTGGTATGAGTCCCCGCTGAGTATGCGCCGCCGCACCGGCCCCGGCAGCGCGTCGGGGTGGTCCACCAGAGCGCCCGTCCGCAGGTCCATCCCGGAAACGGCGTTCAGGAAGACGATCGGCCCGGCGCGGCGCATGGCCGCGCCCGGTACCGGCGTCACGGCTGCTTTCGCGGCCGCGGGGAGATCCGTTACCGGGGACACGGTGCCGATATCATGGATCTCAACGTCCAGATCATCCGATATGCCCAGGCGTGGGGTCTCCACCAGGGTGATCGGTGGCGGGTTCGGCAGCAAGCGGCGCCGCACCATGTCAAAGGCGTGCCAATTTTCTTTGATGTTCCGCAGAAAGACGTTTTCATGAACCAGCCCCTGGAGCGAAGACCCGGCACTTTCGAGGTAACGCGAAACGTTCTGGTACCCCACCCAGGTCTGGGCGATGACCCGGCCACCGGGCAGGTTGCCGGCCCCGTCCGCGATTCCGAGTTCACACCGCGCCGCCGCCGGCAGGTCCGATATGCCGCGGATGATGCGCCGCGTCTTCGGGTCAACGCCGCCGGTACCCATGGCGAAGACCAGCGGGCCGAATTTCTTGACCCCGGCGCCGTAGAGCCGCCGCGTCGCCAACTCGCCGTCACGGGGCAATTTCACGGTGTTTACGCGGTGGGACGCATCCTCAATCCCGGCGATGGCGTGAATCATTACCTGCACGCTGTCATCCACGCCAAGCCGTGACATCTCCAGCGCCGTGCTCGGGGGCGGGTTGGCCACCATCAGGCGGCGCACCCGGTCAAAGGCCACCCAGGTCTGACGCACCTCGCGCAGGAAGACGATGGTGTGCAGCAGGTGATCAATATCGGTGCCGGCAGCCTCAAGAAAACGCTTCAGATTATGAAACATGAGCCAGGACTGGGCCAACACCGCGCCCTCGATATTGTCCCGGTGGATGTCTCCGCTGGCCAGCGTGCGGCGGACCTCGGAGGGTAGGTCCGGGATGTCCGTGGCCACCCGTCCGGTGACCGGGTCGGCACCCTCAACGCCCATCACGAAGAGGTATGGCCCCACACGCTTTATCACGGCGGAGTGCCTCCCCGGCCGGTAAAGCTGGCTGCCAGCGGCAAAACTCTGGATCTGCAATTGGGACCCCGCACTTCAGATTCGGTGGCGACACCGGGTAATCTAGCGGAGCGGGCCAAAACTGTCAAGTGAGTGCCGGGTCAAGGCAGACTGCGGTGAGATTAACCGCGATGGCTGAATCCCTGACATTGTTAGGGTAATTCGGAACTTGAATATCCCGCCCATTTGTCGCATAGTATACGCAGCGGTCAGACCCGCCGTGAAATGCCCTGGAGCAGCCGTTGTATCCATTTGAGCTAACCGAGGAACAAAAAGCGGTCAGAGCCCTGGCCCGTGACTTCGCCTTGAAAGAAATCCGACCGCTGGCGGTGGATCTGAACCGTGTCACCGCCCCGGGCTCCCCCGACGCCTTTCCCTGGGCGCTGGTGGAAAAGGGCTCAAAACTGGGCCTCAAGACGCTGCCGTTACCACTGGCCTACGGCGGCATGGAGGCCGGCGTGCTGACCCAATTGATGGCGCTGGACCAGTTGGCGCGGGGTGATGTCAGTTGCGCCAAGATTTTTTGCCAGACGTGGAAAGGGATCGACATTCTGGCGCGTGGCGGTACTAAGGACCAGAAAGACCGTTTCCTGCCCGCCATCCGTGACGACGACAGGTTTGTGATTTCGCTGGCCTTTACGGAACCGGACTCGGGTTCGGACACCATTCTGCCCTACGCCGGCGCCGATGGCGGCATGAAATGCAGCGCCACGCGTAACACGGGCGGCTACCTGCTGAACGGGCAGAAGATCTACATCTCGCTGGGGCCGCAGTCAAAGTTGCTCTTCGTTGGCGCGCGCACCAACCCAGACCTTGGTGCCAACCAGGGCGTCAGCGTTTTCCTGGTGCCCAAGGACACGCCGGGGGTCAGCGTCGGCGCGGTCCACGACAAGGCCTGCAACCATTGCTATCCCTCTTCCGAATTGAATTTCGATAATGTGCAGCTGCCGTCAGAGAATCTCTTCGGGGGCGTCGAGGGCTGGCAGCACTTCGCCCGGGCCAGCCGCGGTTTTGGCAACCTGGAACTATCTGTGCTCAGCGTGGCCGGGGCCAGGTCCGCTTTTGAGGCGGCGCTGGGGTTCGCGCGGGAGCGCGTCCAGGGCGGGCAGCCGATCGTGAAACACCAGGCGGTGGCGCTGCGCCTAACGGACATCTACATCCGGATTCAAGCCTGCGCCAGCCTGATGTGGCGGGCGGCTTACGGGGCTGACGGCGGTCAGCCGGACGCGGCCCTGATGATGGCCAGCAAAGTGCTCTCTAGTGAAACGGCGACCCAGGTCATCCTGGAGGCATTACAGATATTCGGCGGCCTGGGCGTGATGCGGGACCTGCCAATGGAGCAGTATCTCAGGGATTCCCTGCTCTCCCTGCACGGCGGCGGCACCGCGGACGTGGTGCGCCTGCGCATCAACCGCCTGCTAGACAACGACAACTTCCTGATGAATACCGACGACTGGTAGTCAACCAGTACGCCGTACGAGGCAAAAGAAATGATGGAACCACCGGAACTGGCAGACCGCAGCCGCCGGGTGCGTCAGTTGATGACCCAGGAAGGGCTTGACGCGCTGGTGCTCTTTGATTCCGAGCGCGCCCAGGGGGGCGGTAACATCCGCTACCTGACGGGCTATTACACGCTGTTGCCAAACCTGGCGTCGGCGCTGGTGGTGACCGCGGAAAAACGGCACCTCTGCGTTACCCAGGGCATGTACGACAGTTCGCTCCGGGTGGCGCAACAGGTCTGCCCCTGGCTTGAGGTCAGCAGTTCCGGCGAGCACTTCTTCATGCCGGACCTGGCCGCCGGCGTCAGGGCGGCGATCGATGCCGCCGGACTCTCCAATTGCCGCGTCGGGATCGACGGTCTGCGGGTGATGACGGACCCGCTGGCAACCAGTGTGCGCGCCCGGCTCGAGGGCCATACCATCAGGGAGAACACCGGCCTGGTGGAACGTTTGCGACTGGTAAAATCCGCCACTGAGATCAGCGCCCTCCGGGAGGCCGCCGGCTTCGCCGACATCGGGGTCACCGCTTTCTTCGGGGCGATACGGGACGGCGTGCCGCAGGACACTGCCGTGGCCGCCGGGGAACAGGCCGCCAAGTCCGCCGGGGCGGAAGACGTCTCGATGTATATGGGCGCCGGCAATCCCTGGATCTGGGGTAAATACCGTAACCAGGCGCGCTTCAGGGACGGGGACATGGTGGCGGTGGAATTCAACACCCGTTTCCAGGGGTATTATGGCCAGGTGGCCCGCACCAGCGTGGTGGGTAAACCCGGCACCAAGCACCGCCATGTCTTTGAAACCTCGGTCGAGGCCTATTACGCGATGCGCGCACACCTCAAGCCCGGGGTCACCGCGGCGGCACTGTTTGAGGCCGGCGACCGCGTCGTACAGGCGGCCGGAATCCAGGGCCAGCGTCTGCGCGCCGGGCACGGCATGGGACTGACCTACGGCGAAGGCTTTGACATCTACCCCGGTAACGACACCGTGATGCAACCGGGCTACGTGGTGATGTTGCACGCCATGGCGCCGGTTCCGGAAGAAGGTCTGGTGGCCTTTTCCGGGGACAATCTGCTGGTTACGGAAAGTGGCTGGGAGGTGCTCACCCGGGCACCGTTCCAGCTGCAGGCCTAAGGGAAGGAAGATCGATGCCGCCGGCAAACCATGTTTCGGAGCGGAAAACGGAGATGATCCCACTGGCCTCCGGCGTCTACGCCTACGAGCAGCCTGGCGGCTGGTGCCACAGCAACGGCGGCCTGATCGTCGGTGATGACTTCGCGGTCCTGATCGATACCCAGTTCACCGCTGATCTGAACTCGGATTACGTCACCGCGGTACAGCGGGTCACCGACCTGCCGGTGCGCTTCATTGTCAACACTCACCACCACGGTGACCACTGCTTCGGCAACCATCTCTTCCCGGCGGCAATTACGGTGGCGCACCGCCGTTGCCGTGAAGAAATCTTGAAACGGGGTCAGCCGGACCCGGAGTGGCTGGCGGCGAAATTTCCGCGCTTTGATTTCCGGGGCGTCAAATACGTGCTGCCGGAGATCATTTTCAACGAACGGCTGGAGATCTATCAGGGTGAGCGTCTGCTGGAGCTACTCTATTTCGGTCCCTGCCACAGTGTGGGCGACATCGCGGTCCACTTACCGCGGGAGAAAGTTGTCTTTTGCGGCGATTTTGTTTTCCTGAACAACACTCCGCTCGGCCTGGAGAGCAGCTTTAAAAACTGGATCGCGGCGCTGGACAAACTGGTGGCGCTCGGCGCCCGTCACTACGTGCCGGGTCACGGCCCGGTCTGCGCCGCCGCCGGCCTGCTGGAGATGAAAGGATACCTCGAAATGGTCTACTGTGAAGCCGGTAAACGGTACCGCGCGGGGATGCCGCCGCTGGACGCCGCGCTGGACATTGACCTGGGCCGGCACCAGGACTGGTAC
>CAZPSW010000097.1:0-5959 GCA_964589255.1 uncultured Dehalococcoidales bacterium | reverse complement strand
CGCGTCTTCCGGCTCAAGGGCAAGGGCGTGCGGCACCTGCAGCGCGGCGGCTACGGGGATGAACTGGTGACGCTGCACGTGGTGGTGCCGGACAAGCTGGACCGGGACCAGAAGAAACTGCTGGAAAAACTCGCCGCGTCGCTGGGGTCGGAGAGCCTGCCGAAGAAGGATAAGTGGCGCCTGAACCGGCGCGAGGATTTCTCTTAGGGCAGCCTAAGAGCCCTCCCGGCTGGCCCCGAAGAGCGAGGCCAGGTTCCAGCGGCGACCCTGCAATTCGTGACGCCCACGCGCCCCCAGCAGTTCCGTGATCACCGTCTCCGGCTTGGTGTTCTTGTAAAGCACCTGGTGGATGCGCTCCGTGATCGGCATTTCCAGCCCCAACTGCCGCGCCAGCTTCCAGGCGGCGTCGGTGGTGCTGACCCCTTCGGCGACGCTCTCCATGGTGGCCAGAATATCGGGCAGGCGCCGTCCTTTGGTGAGCTCGACGCCAACGAAGTGGTTGCGGGAAAGCGGGCTGGCGCAGGTGGCCACCAGGTCCCCCAGACCGGTCAGCCCGGAGAAGGTCAGCGGGTTGGCGCCCAGGGCCGCCCCCAGGGCGCTGATCTCGGTCAGGCCGCGGGTGATCAATGCGGCCTTGGCATTATCGCCATACCCCAGGCCGTCGACCATGCCTGCCCCCAGGGCGATGATGTTCTTCAGCGCGCCGCCCAGTTCCACGCCGATGACATCGTTGTTGGTGTAGACGCAGAAATCCGGCGCGTTGAGCAGCTTTTGGGCCCTACCGACACTGCTTTCTTCATAGCCCGCCACCACCGAAACGGCGGGCAGATCGTGCAGAATCTCGGCGAAGAGGTTGGGCCCGGAAAGGACGCAGACGTTGTCCCGAAACCTGGGTTCGATCTCCTCGGCGATGACCTGGGAAAGGCGGCGCCCGGTCTCGATCTCGATGCCCTTGGAGGCGCTGATGACCAGCGTCGATTTTTGCAGATAAGGCGCCACCTGGCGTATGTTCTGGCGCATCGACTGGGACGGTACCACCAGCAGCACCGCGGCGGCTGCGTCCAGCGCACCCTGAGGCGAAGTGGTGTAGACCAGCGGGGGAAAATTGACGCCGCCGAGCTTGTCGTGCTCCGGGTTCTCCCGGTCCAGGCGCGCCACCTCGGCGTCGCTGCGTGCCAGCACCCGCACCCCCACGCCCTTGCGCGCCAGCAGCCGGGCCAGCGTCAGACCCCAGGTGGTGGTGCCCACGATGGCGACCTTAGGCACTGTCCTGTCCCGCGTCATCGCCATCGTCAGAGAGTGTCTGTTCCAGTGGCACCCGCTGCCCGATGCGCCGCTCGGTGCCGGCCAATAGACGCCGGATGTTGTCCTTGTGCCAGAGGAACAACAGTGCCGTGGAGATGAGGCCGACGATGAGAAATTCCAGCCTTAACGCCCCGCGGGCGTAATAAACGATGGAAACGATGGCCACCGAGCTGGCCATCACCAGTGACCCCAGGGAGACGTAACGTGAGATAAAGACGGTGGATATCCCCAGTACGAAGCCTGCCAACGCCGCTGGCCAGTGCACCATCAGCATCATGCCGAACACCACCGAGACGCCGCGCCCCCCCTTGAATTTCAGGAAAATGGGCCAGACGTGACCCATCACCGCGGCCAGGCCCGCCAGGCCCGCCACCAACGGCACCCCCAGGGCGTAGCCGCCAATCATCACCGTATCAGCGCCCATGATGAAGCGCGCCACGTGGAAAGCCAGCGCGCCCTTGCCGATGTCCAGCAGGACGGTGGGGACGGCGGCGCGATAACCGGCGGTGCGCAGCACGTTGGTGGCGCCGGTGCGGCCACTGCCATAGCTGCGCACGTCCTGCCGCGTCCAGAGCCGGCCCATGATCACCCCGAAGGCGATCGAGCCCAGCAGGTAGCCGATGACCAATGCGCTGACGATCTTCAGCACGATCATTTTTCACCCCGGGACTTGAAGATCAGGCGCAGCGGCGTGCCGATGAAGCCGAATGCCTCCCGGAGTTTGTTCTCCAGGTAACGCTGGTAGGAGAAGTGTACCAGCCGGGCGTCATTGACGAAGAAGACGAAGGTGGGCGGGTGGGTCTCCGCCTGGGTGGCGTAGAGCACGTTGAGCTTGCGCCCGCCGCGCACCAAGGCATGTGCCGCCACCGCCGCCTGCACCACGTTGTTCACCGCAGCGGTGGGCAGCCGGATATCACGCTGCTGCTGCACGCGCACCGCCTCCGGCAGTATTTTCTGTACGCTCTTGCCGCTGAGCGCCGAGGTGTAGAGAATCGCGGCGTAAGGCATGAACTTGATTTCGTTCATGACGTACATAGTATATTCACTGGGGGTGCTATCCGCAACCAGGTCCCATTTGTTGACCACGATAACGACGCCGCGCGCCGCCTTTTGGATCAGCCCGGCCACGTGCAGGTCCTGGGCGGTGGTGGGGTCCGTGGCGTCCAGCACCAGCAGCGCCACGTCACAGCGGTCTATGGCGCGCAGACTGCGGATGACGCTGTAGCGTTCTACTCCGGCCTGTTTACCGCGGCGGCGGATACCGGCGGTATCGATCAGTAAAATATCATGGTCACGGTACCGCAGATGGGTGTCCACCGCGTCCCGGGTGGTACCTGGCACCTCGCTGACGATGCTGCGGTCCGTGCCCAGCAGCCGGTTGACCAGCATCGACTTGCCCACGTTGGGCCGCCCCACGGTGGCAATCTTGATCACGTCTGCGGCATCATCCTCGGGTAGTGGCGGCGGTAATGCCGCCACCGTGGCGTCCAGCAGTTCCGCGGTACCGCGCCCGTGGAAGCCGCTCACCGCGATGGGTTCGCCCAGGCTCAGTTCCCAGAAATCCACCACCGCCGCCAGGTGCACGTTGCGGTCCGCCTTGTTGGCCACCAGCAGCACCGGTTTCGAGGTGCGCCGCAAGAGGTCCGCGATCTCAAGGTCGATCGGTACCACCCCGTCGTGCACGTCAACCACGAAGAGGATCACATCCGCGTCGCTGATGGCGGTTTCGGCCTGCGTCTTGACCGCCTGGGCCAGCGTCGAATCGGTGCGTATCTCGAAACCGCCGGTGTCCACCAGATTGAAGCTGGTGCCTTCCCAATCGACCTCGGTCACGACGCGGTCCCGCGTCGTCCCGGCATAGTCCTCGACGATGGCCAGCGGCTTGCCCGCCAGCCGGTTCAGGAGCGTCGATTTACCGACGTTCTGCCGTCCCACAATGGCCACGAAAGGTAAACTCAATCATCCCCCGGTGAAAAATAGTGCGCCTGGCGCCATGTTTCGGGCGCCACCGCTTTCCCGTTCAGCCGCCGGCCCGGTGCCCCGTGTCCCGCTCACCGAGCAAGAATGTGAGCACCGCTTTCTGGGCGTGCAGCCGGTTTTCCGCCTGGTCGATGACCACTGAGGCCGGGCCGTAATGGACCTCGGCGGTGACCTCCTGGCCCAGGTGCGCCGGCAGCGGGTGCATCACCAGCGCATTTTCCGCGGCCCGCGCCAGCAGTGCTGAATTTAATTGAAAACCGGCGAAATCCCGGTGCCGTTTTTCCGCCTCGGCCTCCTGGCCCATGCTGGTCCAGACATCGGTATAGAGCACGTCGGCGCCGGTCACCGCCTCTTCCGGCTGGTGGCTCACCTCGTAAGTGGCGCCGCCGCCGAACTTCCCCGCGGCCACCACCACGTCCTGCGGTATTTCATAACCGGGGGGACAGGCCAACCGGAAGTTGACGCCCGTCGCGGCGCAGGCCAGGAGCAGCGAGTTGGCGACGTTGTTGCCGTCCCCCAGGTAGGTCAGCGTGAGCCCGGCCAGGTGCCCCTTTTTCTCTTCCAGGGTGAGCATGTCGGCGAGGGCCTGGCAGGGGTGTTCCCGGTCCGAAAGGGCGTTGATTACCGGTACCCCGGCGTGGGCCGCGAATTCTTCCAGCACGCGATGGGAAAAAGTGCGTGCCGCGATGATGTCAACGTAACGCGAGAGCACCGCGGCCACGTCCCGCACCGCCTCCCGCTGGCTCAGGCCCACTTCGGCGGGGGACAGGTAGAGGCTGTCTCCGCCGAGCTGGCGTATCGCCACCTCGAAACTGACGCGGGTGCGCAGCGACGGCTTCTCGAAGAGCAGCGCCAGGGTGCGCTGTTCCAGCAGTGGTTGCGGGCCGCCGGATTTCAGTTCCGCCGCCTCCAGCAGGATGAAACGGATCTCGGAACCGTCGAGGTCTGCAAGCGTGAGCAGGTCTTTTTGCAACAACTTGGTCTCCCTGGTAACCTTTTACCCCCGGCGGGCGTTACTCATTTAACACACCGACTTCGGCGGGCAGCCGTAAAGCGCGGCAGTCAAATCTTAGCATAAACCGATTGACACAATACAGTCGCTACTTTAATATTAGACCCGTGTCCTCGGAGCAAGGAGGCAGCATGAGCGTGACGGAGCAGTTCACGGTAGCCGGGACCCAGCTGGTGGAGCGCATCAAGCAGCTGATCCACGAGGGCAACATCCGGCGCGTGCGCGTTATCCACGAGGGCCGCACCGTGCTGGAGATACCACTCACCCTGGGCGCCCCGGCGGCGGCGGCCACCATCCTGATCGTACCGGTGCTGGCGGCACTGGGGGCCTTCGCCGCGCTGGTGACGCAGTGCACCATCGAGGTGGAGAAGATCGACCCGCCCATCGGGGATTAGACCGACCCGCGAATATTATTTTGAGGTAGCTTGCGTTGACGATCGAAATATTCAAAGACTGGGTGCTTTCCGTCCAGGGCATCATCTTCATCGTGCTGATGCTGGTGATAACGGTGATGGCGCTGGCGCTCTTCCGCAAGGCGAAGAAGATCATGGACGCGGTGGGCAAGGTCACCGAAAAGGTGCAGTCCGCGTCATCATCGGTCAACGAGGATTCGCTGCGGCCCATATTAAAGGTAGTGGCCCTGGTTCAGGGCATACGTACCGTGCGCGATACGTTCAACAAAAAGCAGGGAGGTAAAAAGTAGATGGAAGGACAAAGTGATCGATGGTTCGGCGTGGGATTCATCGTCGGTACCGTACTGGGGCTGACAATGGGCATCCTTTACGCGCCGCGGCGCGGTGAAGAGACCCGTATCATCCTGCGTGAGAAAGCAGAAGGCGTCAAAGAGAAGACCGGTGAGGTGGTGGAAAAGGCCAAGGAAAGGGTCCAAGCCCTGCGCCACCGTGGTGACGCGGACGCCGCTTAATCCGTAACGGCACCGGGGCCACCGTTTGCGGCGGCCCCGGTTAACCAATTATTCCCCTCTGGTTGTTATGCTAGATTTTTTTTTACGACACCGCGGGCTGATTATCTTCACAGTCGGCATCATTGCCGCCTTTGTAATTTTTTACACCCTGCGCCTGGCCGTAATCCCATTCGTGGTGGGGCTGGCGCTGGCCTACATCCTGATTCCGTTCATCACCTGGGCGGAAAAACGTCTGCCGGGGCCGGGGCGTTACCCGCGCCTGAAACGTGTCGGCCTGGTGCTGGTCTCCTTCCTGGTGATGGTCGGCCTGGCGGGCACCTTCATATATTTCTTCGCCACCGCGCTGGTGGATTCTTTCCAGCAGCTCTTGTTCCTGGCCCCAGATGCCCTGACTAGCAGCTTCGGCCGGATCGAACTTTGGCTGGATGATTTCGTGCGCAGCCTGCCGGAGGATATCAGCACCCAGATCAGCGCCGTCCTGGAGAACGCCGGCCAGAGTCTCGCCAACTTGGTGAAGATCACCGCCACGATACTGCCGATCCAGGGGCCCACGGTGGGAATCATCTCGGTGATGCCCGCCAGCAGTGCCAGCGCCAGGATGATGCCGACGTTGTCCACCACGTCCAGGGCGAAGAGACCGAGGAAGGTCATGTAGGCCACGATCGCCCCCAACAACAACTGCGCCCTGATGTAGCGCCCCAGCACGCGCTCGATGATGAGCACGATATTCTGCACGT
>CAZPSW010000096.1:0-5986 GCA_964589255.1 uncultured Dehalococcoidales bacterium | reverse complement strand
GGGCACCGCCGGAATCGCCAAACTCATTTCCTCCGGGGGAGTTACCGCCAGCATTCTGTAGTGTAGGGGCATTTACTGTCAAGAAGAACCGGCAAGGCCGAAGTTGCGTCCGGCCCCCCAATACGGTATATTTTGGCAGTGTCACATCCGGCGTGGAGGTGAATCGGTATGGGGGCGCACAATATCTATGGTGGCGAGACCCGTATCGGCATCATGATCCCTTCCTGCAACACCATTGCGGAGCCGGAGATGAACGCCATGAAGCCGGCCGGTTTTTCGGTGCACACGGCACGGATCTACCTCACTGACGGTACCACCGTGGGCCTGGAGAGGATGAGCCAGGACACGGAACGAGCGGCGGAACTGCTGGGCACCGCCGGGGTTGACATCATCGCCTACACCTGCACCACCGGCAGCCTGGTCGGCGGGCTGGGCTGGGACCAGGAGTTGATCGGCCGCATCAAAAGGGCCTCCGGCGCCCCGGCCACCACCACCGCCACCGCCGTCATCAGCGCCTTCAAAGAGTTGAATGTGAGTAAGGTCGCGGTGGCGACGCCGTATAATGACGAACTGAACCAGCTGGAAGTGGACTTCTTCGAGGCCAGCGGCGTCAGGATATCAAAGATCAAGGGCCTTGACCTGGACTCCGAGGGAATGTGGGCGGTGGACCCGGAGACGGTCTACCGGCTGGCGCTTGAAGTCGACAGCGCGGCAGCGGACGCCGTCTTCCTGAGCTGCACCAATTTCAAGGCCATCACCATCGTTGACCGGCTGGAGCAGGCGCTGGGGAAGTCCGTCTTCAGCAGCAACATCGCCACCCTGTGGGGTCTGCTGCGGGAGCTTGGGCGCCACCCCTCGATCACGAATCACGGCTCTTTACTGCGTCATGTCTGAAGGGGATAAGGTCTTCCCCACCATCTGCGCCCAGCACTGCGGCGGCACCTGTCTGCTGAAGGCGCACGTCCGTGACGGCGCGGTGACGCGGCTGGAAACCGATGACGGCGTGGAGCCGCAGCTGCGCGCTTGCCCCCGTGGGCGTGCCTTCCGGCAGGTAATCTACGCGCCGGACCGTCTACGCTATCCATTGCGGCGGGTCGGTGAGCGCGGCAGCGGGGAGTTCAAACGCGTCTCCTGGGACGAGGCGCTGGATGTCACCGCCGCGGCGCTGATCCGTGTCCGGGGCACTTACGGCCCCAAGTCCATTTTGTATCTCTCCATGGCCGGTGATGCCGTCTGCCTGAACAATGCCACCGTGGGCCGGGTGCTCTCTCTGGCCGGGGGTTATACCACCCGCTGGGGCACTGCCTCCTTTCACGGCGGCATCTTCGCCTCTTCGGCCACTTACGGCACCATCCATACCGCCAACACGCGGGACGACCTGTTGAACTCGCGCCTGATTATTTTGTGGGGTTGGGACCCGGCGCTGACGGTGGCCGGGCCCAATACCGGTTGGTTCCTGGCGCGGGCCAGGGAGCAGGGCACCAGGGTGGTGGCGGTGGACCCGCGCTTCACGGATTCCGCGGCCACTTATGCCGGTGAGTGGATTCCAATTCGCCCCGGCACCGATACCGCGGTACTGATCGCGATGGCGCATACCATCATCACCCGGGGGTTGGAGGACGCTGATTTCATCGCGCGTCACACGGTGGGCTTTGAGGTCTTTAAGGACTACGTCCTAGGCACAGGGGACGGCATTCCCAAGACCGCCGCCTGGGCAGAGGCCATCAGCGGCGTGCCGGCGGCGATGACCGCGGAACTGGCTCAAGCCTACGCCACCACCCGTCCCGCGGCGCTGTTGGCCGGGGTGGGGCCGGGGCGCAGTGATTTTGGCGAACAGTACCACCGCGCCGCCAATGTCTTGGCCGCCATCACCGGTAATCTCGGCATCCCCGGCGGGGACGCCGCGGGCCGGGCCTGGGAGTCCACCTTTGGCGGTTATCCCTATCCCGTCAGCGGCGGGGACGCGCTACCCGCGGTGCCCAACCCGGTGGAACCGCCACTGCCCAAGGCCAGCCCGGGCCGCAACCGCCCCTACGTTTATCCCCGGCTGCACTACGCGCAAGTGGCGGACGCCATACTGAAAGGTCAGGCTGGCGGCTACCCCGCGGACTACAAACTGGCCTTCCTCGACAACACCAATTATTTGAACTCATTTCCCAACGTGAACAAGATCGTGAAGGCCCTGAAGTCACTTGAATTCATCGCCGCCTTCGAGCAATTCATGACCGCCACCACGCGCTACGCGGACATCATCTTCCCCACCACCACCTTCATGGAGCGGGAGGACATGGCGCTGGGGGTGGGCATGGCCTATTACGGTTACCAGCCGCGCATTCTGCCGCCGCAGGGCGAGGCGCGCCCGCAGCGTGAGATCGCGCGTGACCTGGCCACCCGCCTGGGCCTTGAGGATTATGACGATGCCGATTCGGCCACCCGCCTCAAGCACCTGGCGGCGCGGGCGCAGATACCGGACCTTGAGGCCTTTAAGGCGGCGGGCGTCTACCGCATCGAGATGGCGGCGCCCCACGTCGCTTTTCGTGAAAACATCGCGGACCCCGCGGGTCACCCCTTCCCCACCCCCTCCGGCAAGATCGAGATATTCTCCCAACAGCTCGCGGACTTGGCCAACCCGCTGCTGCCGCCCATCCCCAGGTACCTGCCCGCCACCGAGGGGCGGGACAGCCCGCTGGCGGTGAAATATCCGCTGCAACTGCTCACCAATCACGCCAAGCACCGGGCCAATGCCAAGCTGGACAACATCCCCTGGCTCCGGGAGCTCTGCCGCCAGGAGGTCACCCTGAATACCAGGGACGCGCGCGTCCGCGACATCAGGGACGGGGACGCGGTGCGCGTCTTCAATGACCGCGGGGAGATACGCCTGCCGGCACTGGTCACGGACCGTATCATGCCCGGCGTGGCGGTGGTGCCCGCCGGTGCCTGGTACCAGCCGGACGCGGACGGCGTTGACATTGGTGGTTGCGCCAACGTGCTGACGCGGGATGAGCCCTCACCCGGCGGCGCTTTCCCCTACAACACCACCCTCATCGAGGCCGAAAAACTAATTGGCCCGACGGGAAACCTGGCCCCGTGAAGTTAAGATTGGTTACCTGACCAGCGCCAGCAGATTGTCGTGCGCCACCTTTTTGGCGACCCCCGGCGGCAGCTGTCCCAGCACCACGGCGACAACGTGAAAGATGCGTGCCAGTACTATCCAACTCAAAGTTCAACCACCTGCTTCATTATCCATGCGCCGCGCGGCCACCGGTTGATTATACTCCGTGCGGCGTCCATTTGACAGCCACCCCGGGTGAATATAGAGTAAGTGGTGACGTTACAAGGAGTAAAACATGCCGGATTTGGATGTCAGGCAACTGCCCCCCCCCAGAGGCATAAACAGATATTTGAGACCTTGCACGCACTGGGCTCCGGGGAGGTGCTGGTGCTGACCAATGACCATGACCCCAAGCCGCTGTATTATTTGCTTCAGGCGGAGTACGCGGGTCAATTCGTCTGGAGCTATCGGCAGCAGGGCCCGGAGGCCTGGATCGTGAATATCCAGCGGGTCTGAGGCGGACGCCATCTTCCTGAGTTGCACCAATTTGAAAGCGATAACTGTGGTCCAGAAATTGGAGCAGACGCTCGGGAAACCGGTCTTCAGCAGCAACATCGCAACCATGTGTGGCGTGCTGAAAAAGCTGGGACACCAGACCCCGGTGACCGGCCGCGGCAGTTTACTGGGGCGGCTTTAATCTTTGGGTATTGTATAATACCGACGGCGAAACAGGGGCGCATGAAGAGTTTTGAATACATCGTACCGCGCAGTCTCGATGACGCGATTTCGCGGCTCGCCGAGTACCGGGGCAAGGCCCGGCTGATCGCCGGCGGCACTGATCTTTTGGTGAAGCGAAAGCAGGGCGCCGAGGATCCCGCCTGTTTCATCGATCTGTGCGCCCTACCGGACCTGGGCGGCATCTCCGTTGACGCCGCGCGGGGCATCCGTCTCGGCGCCACCGTCACCATCCGGGAACTGGAACTATCGGCGCTGCTGCGGGACGCTTGCCCCGTCATCGCCGGCACCGCGGCGCAGTTCGGTCACGTCGCGGTGCGCAATACGGCCACCCTCGGCGGCAACCTCTGCAACGCGGTGCCGTCGGCGGACATGGCGCCGTGTCTCATCGCCCTTGACGCCCGGGCCATGTTGTCCGGCCCTGATGGCGAAAGAATGGTGCCGCTGCAGGAATTCTTTACCGCGGCCGGCAAAACGACCCTTAAACCCGCCGAAATCCTGGTGGCGGTGGCGGTGCCGCCCCCGGCCGCGAACACCGCCGGGGTGTATCTCAAGCACGCCGCCAGGGCCACCGGCCTGGCCATCGTCGGGGTCGCGGTGGTGGCCGCGGTAGCGACCGGCAGCCGGGTCTGGAGTGACTGCCGCATCGTGCTGGGGAACGTGGCGCCGACGCCGCTCCGGGCCACCGCGGCGGAAGACGTGATCGAGGGACAGGTACTGACCGGGGAACTCATCGAGGCATGCGCCGCCGCCGCCGCACGCACCGCCAACCCCAGGGCCGACAGCTTCCGCGCTTCCCGTGAATACAAGCTGGACATGGTCCGGATCCTGGTGCGGCGCGCCCTCGACGCGCGGCACGGCCAGGGGGTATAGTCATGGCGCAGGAAATCCGCCTGATGGTGAACCGGGAGGAGCGGCGGCTCAGCGTCGAGCCTGAGGAAACCCTACTCGAGGTACTGCGGGACAGGCTGGGACTCTACGGCGCCAGGAAGGGCTGCGATGTCGGTGACTGCGGCGCCTGCACGGTGCTGGTTGACGGCAAGGCCACCGCCTCCTGCCTGACGCTGGCGGTCAGGGTGCGGGACAAGGCCATCACCACCATCGAGGGCCTGGCCAACGCGAATGACCTGCACCCCCTACAACAGGCGTTCATCAGTCACGGCGCGGTACAGTGCGGTTTTTGTATTCCGGGCATGATACTGACCGCCAAGGCACTGCTCGACGAGAACCCGGACCCCACCGATTCGGAGGTCAGGGATTACCTTAACAGCAACCTCTGCCGCTGCACCGGGTACGTCTCTATGGTGGCCGCGGTCCTTCAGGCGGCCAGGCAAATAACCGCCGGGAAGGCGCCATGAACGACGCGCTGAACGTGGTGGGCGCCAGCGTTGACCGCCTGGATGCCGTGGAGAAGGTCACCGGCAGGGCGAGATACATCGCCGACATTTTCCGTCACGGCATGCTCTACGCGGTGGCACTGCGCAGCCCCCTGGCGCATGCCCGCATCAAGTCGATCGATACCGCGGCGGCGGAGGCCCTGGACGGCGTCCACGCCGTGCTGACCCACGAGAACGTGCCCACGCGGATGTTTGGCGAGGTGGGCATCGTGGACTGTCCCATCCTGCCGGACCGGGTGCGTCACTGGGGTGACGAGGTGGTCGTGGTGGCCGCGGAGAGTGAAGAGATAGGGCGGCAGGCGGTCTCGCTAATCCGGGTGGACTACGAGGAATTACCGCCGCTGCTGACGGTGGACGACGCGCTGGCGCCGGGGGCGCCGCTGATACCGCCACCGGAGACCTCGGAAACCAACCTGCTCTCCAGCCCCGAACGTTCCGGACGTCTGGACATTGGTGACGTGGAAACGGGTTTACGGGACGCCGACCGCATATTTGAGGGTCTTTATCGCACCGCCGCCATCTGCCACCTGCCGATCGAGCCCAGGGGCTGTCTCGCGGAGTGGCAGGACGGCAAGCTGACCGTCTGGAGCACGACGCAGAAGCCGTTCCCGGACCGTCACCAGCTGGCCCGGGTGCTGGGACTGCCGGAGACCGATGTCAGGGTCATCGCGCCCTACCTCGGCGGCGGCTTCGGCGGCAAGAGCGGCGGCCGCATGGCGATGCTCACGGCGCTGCTGGCGCAACGGGCCGGGCGGCCCGTTACCTGGCGTTTCGGCAGGGAAGAGGACATGCTGGCCCGCAC
>CAZPSW010000095.1:4214-6090 GCA_964589255.1 uncultured Dehalococcoidales bacterium | reverse complement strand
AAAATGCTGGCCGTCTTCTTCGTCGGGGCGCTGCTGGGTAATGCCCTCTATGTTTTGATCGCCTTCACACCGTTCGGCAACCCATACTCCTGGGTGGTGGGGGCTTCCGGCGGCGTTTTCGCGCTCGGTGGGGCGCTGGCGGTGCTGACACCGCGGACCAGGGTACTGGTCTTTGGTATCGTGCCGGCGCCGCTCTGGGTCTTCGTCGTTGGCAGCATGGTGATATTCGCGTTTTTCCCCCGGGTGGCCTGGGAGGCGCACCTCGGCGGGCTGCTGCTCGGCGCCGGGGTGGGCTATTACTTCAAACGGAAGCTGCACCGCCGGTACTGGTGGTAGGCGCCGCCAACCGCTCTCCCATCTGAAAGGCCTGCGCCAGCAGTTCCGGGTGGTCTTTGATCTCACCCTTCTTATCAACGCCGCGCGCCAGTAACTCCTCACCGTACTTCACGCCGATGGCGTCAAAGAAGTAGCGCATCATCAACTGTGACCCCTCGAAGAGCCGGCGTCCTGAAGTGGCGCCAACCCCGATGAAGGCCCCGGCGCGCCCACCGCGGTCAATGTCCTGTTTCAGGACGTGCTTGCGCACCCAGGTGGCCTGGGCCCGGTCGATAACCGCCTTCAGCTGCGCCGGCGGCCCGTAAAAGAACATCGGCGCCGCCACGATCACGGCGTCGGCGGCGAGCAGCTTGTCGTAAAGCGCGTCCATATCGTCCCGGATGCTGCACTCACCGGCCCGGAGGCAGGTATAGAATTCGGCGCAGCCGCCGATGTTGAGCTTGCTCACCTTCACCTTTTCCACCGCCGCGCCGCGGCTCTCGGCACCGTTCAGGGCGGCATCGGTGAGCAGGTCCGTATTCCCCTTCATACGTGGGCTTCCCATCAACGCCAGTACCTGCAATTTTTACTCCCCGCCCCGTTCGAAGTTCTACCCTTAAAATAACCCATCCGGGCGGGTTTCACAAACCGGGCGCCGCATTGACCCTCGAAACATGCCTGTGATACCATAATAGACAGGCCGTGTGGCCTTGCGCAGGCTTCACAAAACGACAGCGCACCCCATGCGGGTGACCAGATGCACCCCCTTCCCGGCCACCAGGCTGCCAGATATCCCCGGTACGCAGATGACGGTAGAAAAAGAACTAGCTGAGATAGTCCCGGACCGGGATAGCGCGGTTACCATCGGCGTCTTTGACGGGGTGCACCTGGGCCACCGGGAACTGATCAACCGGATCATCAAAACCGCCCGCGAACAGGGCCTGGAAAGCGTGGTGGTGACCTTCCGCCAGCACCCCCTGGCGATACTCACCCCGGAACAGGACGTGCCTTATATCACGGACCTGGCGCAGCGGCGCCGCCTGCTGCAAAATGCCGGGGTGGACCGCGTGGTGGTGCTCTCCTTCACCCCGGAACTGGCGGCCCTCTCCGCGGCGGAATTCCTCGGTCTCTTGAAGCGTCATCTGAAGATGCGGGCGCTGGTGATCGGCCACGACTTCGCGCTGGGGCGGGGGCGTACCAGGGACCCGGAAAGCCTGCGCGCGCTGGGTAACGAGATCGGCTTCAGCGTCGAGGCCATCGGTGCCGTCTGCGCCGTCGGTGAAGTGGTCAGTTCCAGTAACGTGCGCCAGGCCCTGGCCGCCGGGGACATGCCCCGGGCCTACCACCTGCTGGGGCGTTATTTCAGTCTGCACGGCAGCGTCGTTACCGGGAATTCGCGCGGCACCTGGCTGGGCTACCCCACCGCCAACCTGGAAGTGCCGCCGAACCAGGCGATGCCGCCGGACGGCGTCTACGCGGTGCGCGCCCACGTGGGCGGCGCGGCGCATCAGGCGGTGGCCTACCTCGGCTACCGGCCCACCTTCGCGGACACGGAACACAT
>CAZPSW010000095.1:0-4204 GCA_964589255.1 uncultured Dehalococcoidales bacterium | reverse complement strand
CAGGACATGCGGGTGGACATGATCTCCTTCGTGCGGGCGGACCGTAAATTTGATAAGATCGAGGAACTTAAAGCGCAGATCGCGCGGGACGTGACGCGGGGGCGGGAGGTGCTCGCCACCGATTGGGTGAAACCGCATGCATGACCTGGAATATATCCTCAGCCGCGGCGTCAACGAGATCGTCGTCGCGGACGAGCTGCGCCACAAGCTGGACAGTGGCCGCAAGCTGCGCCTCAAGGAAGGCTTCGACCCCAGTTTCCCGGACATCCACCTGGGGCATATCGTGAGCCTGCGCAAGCTGCGCCAGTTCCAGCAGCACGGCCACCAGGTGGTGCTCATCGTGGGGGATTGGACGGCCCAGATAGGGGACCCCTCCGGCGTCTCCGCCACGCGCCCCATGCTGACCGCGGAGCAGGTACACGCCAATGCCGAGTCCTACATGCAGCAGTTCTTCAAGGTGGTGGACAAGTCACAGACCGAGGTGCGCTGGCAGACCGAGTGGTTCGGGGACTTCACGCTGCGCAACGTCTTTGAGCTGACCTCCAAGTTCACGGTGGCCCAGATGCTGGCGCGGGATGACTTTGCCACGCGCTATCAGAACCAGCAGCCGGTATCCGTCACGGAACTGCTTTACCCTATGCTCCAGGCCTACGATTCGGTGATGGTGCAAGCGGACGTTGAATTCGGCGGTACGGACCAGCGCTTTAACCTGCTGCTGGGACGTGAGCTCCAGGAGATCATGGGCCAGCCGCCGCAGCAGATACTGATGACGCCGCTGCTGGTGGGTACCGACGGCGTGCGCAAGATGAGCAAGAGCCTGGGTAATTACATTGGCGTCAGCGACCCGCCCAACGAAATGTTCGGCAAGGCGATGAGCATTCCGGACGAGCTGATTGTTTCATATTTCGAGCTGCTTTCCGACGTCAGCAATGCCGAGTTGGAGGCATATAAAAGGGACATCGCCGCGGGCGCGGTGAACCCGATGGACTTAAAGAAAGCGCTGGGGCGTGAGCTGGTGAGCCAACTACACAACGTTCCAGCTGCCTTCGATTCAGAGGCCCATTTTGTGCGCACCGTGCAAAACAAAGAGATGCCGCACCAGGTCCCGGAGAAAAAGATCGGTTTCGGCGCGTCGCAGGACGGCGGCTATGACATTGCCCGCATCATCAGCGGCACCGGCCAATGCGATAGTATGGGGGAAGCCAAACGGCTGATCAACCAGGGCGGCGTCAGCATTAACGGCGAAAAGCTGGCCGGTAAGTTCGCGGCGCTGGCCGATGGTGATATCATCAAGGTTGGAAAACGCAACGTGGTCAAAATATTCAATTCGGATAAGTAAAGGGGGCAACGTGACGCAATTACGCATTCCCGGCCCAACGCCGCTGCCGGAAGCCGTACTGACTGCTCTGGGGCGGCAGATGATAAACCACCGCGGGGTGGAATTCGCCGACATCCTGAACGGCATCACCGCCCGGTTGAAGACGCTGTTTCAGACGGAGAACGACCTCTTTGTGCTCACCGGTTCCGGTACCGGCGGGCTGGAGGCGATCATCGTCAACATGCTCTCACCGGGGGACAAGATACTTTCCGTCTCTATCGGTGTTTTCGGGGACCGTTTCGCCGCCATCGCCAGGGCCTTCGGCGTTGAGGTGGTGACGCTGAAATTCGATTTCGGCCAGGGTGCCGACCCGGACGCCGTGGCCCAGGCCCTGCAGGCCAACCCGGACGTCAGCGCGGTGCTGGTGACGCACAACGAGACCTCCACCGGTGTCACCAATGACCTGGCCGCCCTCAGCGGTATCATCAAGGGGGCCGGCAAACTGCTGCTCGTCGATGCCATTTCCAGTTTGGGCGCGGTGGATCTGCCGGTCGACGCCTGGGGTGTCGACGTCGCGGTAAGCGGCTCGCAAAAGGGCTGGATGGCGCCGCCGGGGCTGGCCTTTGTCAGCGTCAGCGCGGCGGCCTGGGAGGCTTATACCGCCGCCAAAATTCCGCGTTTCTACTGGGATTTCGGCAAGGCCAGGAGCTACCTTGAGAAGGGGCAGACACCCTGGACGCCGGGCGTCACCGAGTGCTACGCCCTGGACGCCTCGCTGAAGATGCTGGTGGCCGAAGGATTGCCGCAGATCTTCGCGCGCCACGCCGCCATTGGCGAGCAGACGCGCCAGGGGGTGAAAGCGCTGGGGCTGCCACTCTTCGCGGACCCGAAATATGCCTCCAATACGGTCACCGCGGTGGCGGTACCGCCCACCCTTGACGTGAAGAAACTGCTCAAGGTGATGCGGGAGGAACATGACGTGGTGCTGGCCGGGGGGCAGCAGACGATGGCCGGAAAGGTATTCCGCGTCGGGCACCTGGGCATGGTCAGTGGGGAGGACATCGTGACCCTGCTGGCGGAACTTAAACTGGCCCTGCCAAAGGCCGGTTTCGGGAGTGCTTAAATGAAGGTTCTGGTGGCTGATTCGATGGCCAAAGAGGGCCTCGAAATATTGCAGAAAGTGGCCCAGGTTGACGTTAAGACCGGCCTCTCCGAAGAGGAATTACTGGCCATCATCGGGGAGTACGACGCCATCATCGTGCGCTCCCAGACGCAGGTCACCGGGGCCATCATCAACGCCGGCACCAGGCTCCAGGTGATTGGCCGCGTCGGGGCCGGGGTGGACAACATCAAGCTGACCGAGGCCACCGCGCACGGTGTGGTGGTGGTCAACGCCCCGGACGGTAATACCATCTCCGCGGCGGAACATGCGGTGGCCCTGATGCTGGCCCTGTCACGCCACATCCCCCAGGCCAATGCCAGCCTGAAGTCCGGCAAATGGAAGCGCAACGAGTTCATGGGCACCGAGGCCCGGGGCAAGACGCTGGGCGTCATTGGCCTGGGGCGCATCGGCACCGAGGTCGCCAGGCGCGCCCAGGGCCTGCAAATGAAGATCATCGGCTACGACCCGTTTATCTCCGAGGACCACGCCCGGAACATCCAGGTGGACCTGGTGCCGCTGGCGGAACTCTTCCGCGAATCAGATTACATTACCCTGCACGTACCGCGCATGGAGGCGGGTAAGCACCTCATCGGCACCCGGGAACTGGCCAAAATGAAGCCCTCGGTACGCATTATCAATTGCGCCCGCGGTGGCCTCATCGACGAGGTCGCGCTGGTCAAAGCGGTGCGGGAGAAACGCGTCGCCGGGGCGGCGATCGACGTTTACGAGCAAGAACCATGCACCGACAGCCCCCTCTTCGGGGTGGACCAGATCATCGTCACACCGCACCTCGGGGCCTCCACCACCGAGGCACAAGTCAGCTCCGCGGTCTCGGTGGCGGGCCAGATCAAGGACATCTTCGACGGCCTGCCGGCGGCGGCGGCGGTCAATGCGCCGCTGATACCGGTCGAGACGCTCTCCGTGGTGGCCCCCTTCCTGCCGCTGGGTACCGCGCTGGGGCGGCTGGTGAGCCAGCTTTCGGACGGCCAGCTCAACTCGATCAGGATCACCTACGAGGGTGAAATCTCCACCCATGACACCAATGCACTCAAGGCAGCGGTGCTCGGTGGGCTGCTCGAAGGCGTCATTGAGGAGCGCGTCAATCTGGTCAACGCCAACCTCATCGCCGGTCAACGTGGGCTTGATGTGGCGGAGCAGAAGGACGTAAGCTCCAGGAATTACGCCAGCCTGGTGACGGTGGCCGCCACCACCAGCAAGGGTGTCACCTCGGTGTCCGGTACCGTGCTCAATGACGAGCCGCAGGTGGTGCGCATTGATGATTACTGGCTGGGCTTGGTGTCCACCGGTGGCCACTTCCTTTTCAGTGAGCACCGGGACCGTCCCGGCATGATCGGCGCGGTGGGCAGCATCACCGGGCGTAACGATGTCAACGTGAGCTACATGTACCTCGGGCGCCTCAAGGCGCGCGGGGATGCGATTATGGTACTGGCGCTGGACAAAATTCTCTCCGAGGCCACGCTGGATGAGATTCGGGCGCTGGATGGGGTCTACTGGGCGCGCACGGTGAAGCTCTAGCCCACCCACCCGCCCGCCATTGTTTTTCCGGGGTTTCACCTCGTGACCCCAAATCACCACCTGGCCACATCCTTTAAAACAACGTACCCCCTCCTTAGACGAATGTGGTTCAAGGGGCGGAGCCCCTTACAAAAACTATTTTCCCCTTCCCCTGATTATAGGGGAAGGGGTCAGGGGATAGGGTCACC
>CAZPSW010000094.1:2549-6100 GCA_964589255.1 uncultured Dehalococcoidales bacterium | reverse complement strand
CCACGTGGTCGAATTTCTCCGCCTGCAGCAGTTCCGCTTCGGCGGTGCCGATACGGCGCTTAAGGTCCACCTCGGTTTCGGTGTGCCGCTGCTCCAGGCGTGCTACCAGTTCCCCCAGGTGCGGTGGCGTGAGGAAAATCAGCACTGCCTCCGGGGCCAGGCGGCGGATGGTGGCCGCGCCCTGGACGTCGATCTTGATGATCACGTCCTCTTCCGCCGCCAGAGCCCGACGTACTGGCGCTTTCGGCACGCCATACCAGTTGCCGTAGACGTTGGCGTGCTCCAGCAGTTCGTCGGCCCGGGCGAGGGCCTGGAAGTGGTCCTCGGTGACGAAGTAATAATCAACGCCCTCGACCTCGAGCTCACGCCGGGGGCGGGTAGTCATGGTGGTGACGTGCGTCAGGGGCAGCCCCTCTTGCTTCAAACGCTGCAGGACGGCGTCCTTACCGGCGCCCGACGGCCCGGAGAGGATCAGCAGCAGCGGTGGGCCGGCCGGCGCGGTGGTCAAATCGGTCAATCGTCCCTTTCGTCGCTGCGGGCGCCTTCGGCCCGGCCAGGGTTGTCTCGTCCGGAACGCAGGCGGCCGGATATGGTCTCCGGGGCCAGCGCGGAGAGGATGATGTGGCCGCTGTCGGTGAAGATCACGGCCTTGGTGCGCCGTCCGTTGGTCATGTCAATCAGTTGCCCGTTACCGCGGCTTTCCTGGATGGTGCGTTTGGTGGGGGCGGAACTGGGCAGCGCGATGGCGATGATACGGTTCATCGCCACGATGTTGCTGAAGCCGATGTGGACTAACTCGACACCCATGAATATCTCCTCTGTTTTTACCGATCTGAGCCGGACGCTGGATTTCAAGTTAAACAGGCCGGGCCTGGAGCTTTAAGACATGGGCGCGGGGCCCCGGAGGGCGTGCGACTGGAGTATTATAGTCCATCCCCGCGGTCATTGGCAAGCGCGTCGGCGGGGTTTTTGGGGTGCCACGGAACGTCCGCCTCACGGCTTGAGACGGCGAGCGTTTGGTGCTAGACTGGAGTAGGACACATTTGGGGTCATGCCGCACCCCTGCGGGCACCACCCACCCCAGATTTCGGTACCCCTGGCATCAGGTGCGTCGGAGCGCGGGCATTAGCGCCGCCTGAGGAGGCTGAATGTACAGAATTCTGCTGCGCGAGGACCTGGTACCCAACGTCCACCTCTACAGGATTGAAGCCCCGTCAGTGGCCCGGAAGGCGCAGGCGGGGCAGTTTATTATGCTGCGCCTCGACGAACGCGGCGAGCGTATCCCACTGACGCTGGCCGATTGGGACGCCAGCGAGGGCTCCGTCAGCGTCGCGGTGATGTCGGTGGGCACCACCACGCGGCGCCTCGCGGAACTTGGCACCGGGGACGCGGTACTGGACTGCGTCGGCCCGCTGGGATTGCCGACGCAGATTCGCCGGATGAACCACGTGGTCTGCGTCGCCGGCGGTTTCGCGGTGGCTACCATATACCCCATCGCCCGGGAAATGAAGCGCCTGGGCAACCGCGTCACCTGTATTCTGGGGGCGCGCCACAAGGACCTGCTGTTCTGGCAGGACCGGTTGCAGACGGTCTGTGACGATCTCATCGTGACCACCGACGACGGCTCCGCGGGGCGGCAGGGCGTCGTCACGGAACCATTGAAAGAGCTCTGTGAGGCGACTAAACCGCCGGACCAGGTGATCGCCATCGGCCCCTCGATCATGATGAAGTTCAGCGCCCTGACCACCAAACCCTACGGGGTGCCCACCGTGGTCAGCTTGAACCCGATCATGGTTGACGGCACCGGCATGTGTGGCTGCTGCCGCGTCATGGTGGGCAGCGTGACGCGCTTCGTCTGCGTTGACGGGCCGGACTTTGACGGCCACCAGGTGGACTGGAACCTGCTGCTGGCGCGCCAGAAGATTTACCTCGCCGAGGAGAAGGACTCCCTGGAGCGTTACCAGTGCTCATGCGTCGAGAAGTAAACCGCGCTGCGGAGGCCACGTCATGGCGAAATTGAATCTGAACCGGGTTGACATGCCGCGTCAGGACGCGCTAGCGCGGGCCGGGAATTACGACGAGGTGGCGCTGGGCTATGACCATGAGATGGCTGGCGCGGAAGCTGGCCGCTGCACCCAGTGCAAGAAGCGCCCCTGCGTCGACGGTTGCCCCGTGAAGGTCAACATCCCCGAGTTCATCCACGCCCTTGACGCCGGGGACATGCCGCTGGCGGTGCGTGAGCTCAAGGAGAAGAATGCGCTGCCCGGCATTTGCGGGCGCGTCTGCCCCCAGGAGAGCCAGTGCGAGATCAAGTGCACGCTGCTGAAGCAGGGCGCGCCGGTGGCCATCGGGCGGTTGGAGCGTTACGTCGCGGACTGGGAGCGGGCCAACATGGGCACCCCGGCTTCCGCCGCCGCCGCCGAAAAACAGCCGCCGAGCGGTCATAAAGTGGCCGTGGTGGGCACCGGCCCCGCCGGCCTGACGGCCGCCGCGGATTTGATTAAGCTGGGCCATGAAGTGACCATGTTCGAGGCCCTGCACGTGGCCGGTGGCGTGCTCATCTACGGCATCCCTGAATTCCGTCTGCCCAATGACATCGTGCGGGACGAGGTGGCCTACGTCACCGCGCTCGGGGCGAAACTGGAGCTCAATGCCGTGGTCGGCAAGCGGGACACCGTTGACGAGCTGCTGGAGAGTGGCTTTGACGCCGTCTTCCTGGGTACCGGCGCTGGCCTGCCGATGTTCATGAACGTGCCCGGTGAGAACTTGAACGGCATCTATTCCGCCAACGAATTCCTCGCCCGCGTCAATTTGATGCAGGCCTACAAGTTCCCGGAATTCGACACCCCGGTGAAGCTGGGGCAGAACGTGGCCGTGATCGGCGGCGGTAACGTCGCCATGGACTCGGCGCGCTGCGCCCTGCGCCTCGGGGTGGCCAAGGTTTACGTCATTTACCGCCGCTCGGAGCAGGAATTACCTGCCCGCCGCGAAGAGGTGGAGAACGCCATGGAGGAGGGTATCGACTTCCGTTTCCTGACCAATCCGAAGCAGTTCCTGGGGGACGGCCACAATAATACCCGTCGCATGGAGTGTTATCAAATGGAACTCGGGGAGCCGGACGAATCCGGCCGCCGCCGTCCCATCATCAAAGAGGGCAGCGAGTTCATGCTCGAGGTTGACGTGGTGATCGTGGCCCTCGGCACCACGCCGAATCCATTGATCGCGCAGACCACGCCCGGCCTGGAGACAACGGGTAAAGGCACCGTGGTGGTGGTCAACGAGGAGACGGGCCAGACGGTCAAGGCGCGTGTCTGGGCGGGTGGTGACGTGGTCACCGGCGCCGCCACCGTGATTTCCGCGATGGGGGCGGGGAAGAGGGCGGCGGGGGACATTGATAAGTTTTTGAGAAGTACCTAGAAAACTAATTTCAGGCTGAGGGTGTTGGCCCCGCTACTTTGGGTGGCGGGGTTTTTGCCCCATCATATCCCTCTAATTCGCCGCCGGTTCACCGTTGATAGAGACCAGTTCGATCTCAAAGGTCAGGTCTTTGC
>CAZPSW010000094.1:0-2539 GCA_964589255.1 uncultured Dehalococcoidales bacterium | reverse complement strand
AAAAAGTGGTTCGCGTCCAGCGTCACCGTGTCCGCGGTAACGGCGGTCACGGTCACCACCAGCGGGCCCTGGCCGGTGCTAACTTGTAGCTGGTCCCCAATCTTGGGGTCCGTGTCCGGCGGCAACTGCACGCGCGGTATTTCGGCGGCCAGGTCATCACGACGCTCGCCGTAAGCGTCGGCGGCGGGGATGAGCACCGTCTTGGACTCACCGACCTTCATCCCCAGCACCGCCTTGTCAAAACCGGCGATCATCTGCCCCGCTCCCACCGCGAACTCCAGCGGGTCTTTCCCCACCGAAGAATCGAACTGGCTGCCGTCAGCCAGCGTGCCGGTATAGTGCACCCGGACGGTATCCCCATCTGCTACCGGCGGTCCACCCGCGTCGCATGCGGTCATGATCAATGCTCCAATCAATAAAATTCCCAGTATGGCAAAACGTATCTTCAAAACAAGCTCCTCGGTTCCGGTGACGTCTGCCCGGCGGCAGCTTCCCGATTGTACCACACCAGAAGGGTATCTCCTCCGCGGGCGCTTTTGCTATAATGATATGAGAGTGATGAACGCGGCGCAAAGGAGGGCAGGCCATGATTCGGGTGATCGTTGACCGCCAGGCAAAGGACCCGGCCGCGCTGACGCCGTGGCTGCTCAAACTGCGCGCCGCCGCGCTGCAAAACCCCGGCTACCTCGGCGGCGAGACGCTGGTGAACCAGGAAGACCCCGACAATGTGCTCACGGTGAGCACCTGGCGCAGTCTCGATGACTGGTTGCGCTGGCGGGATTCGGAGGCGCGCCTCGGCCTCTACGCCGGCATCGAGATACTCTGCGAGCAGCTCTCCGTGCGCCGCTTCAGCGTGGCGGCCACCGAGTAACCGCGATTGACAACTCGGCCCGTGCGGCACTACACTCGAATATGGCCGCGAGCCCGCCACCACGGCCAGGGAGGGGATCATGATCGAGCGCGTGCACACCCACATCATCGAAGAGCTACGCCAAAACACCCGCACCGACACCATTTTCATCATCACCGCCATATTTCTGAACCTGATCACGCTGGGCATCAACTCCGCGGTGGCGCAAAGCCGCCAACAGAACGGCACCATGTGGATCGTTTTCTTCACTTTCCTGGTTTTGCTGATCGTGGTCAATTTCGTGGCCGAGATCGGCCTGATCAAGGGACGACAGACGCGCGTCAAGCTGCTCGACGGCCTGGTCAAGATGTATAAAAACCAGGGCGTCGACGGTTACTACGACGAGACTTTGCTGGCCAACTACAACACCCGTTACAACCTCTTCACGGTGGTGGTGATCGTCACTGGTATCATCGCCATGGTGGTGCCGCTGATCCTGATCTTTAACTGAAAACCCGCGGCGCTGCGGAATAACACGGACCAGGCGAGGGTTTGATTGGTACAGGAAACAGCCGAATTCCATCTCGATGACCGCCTCAACCGCTGGCTCGACTGCCGTGGGCGCTGGATGTCAGTGGTGGACAGCCTGGAAGACGAAATGCTGGTCATCGACCGGGAGTATCACATCCTGGCGGCGAATGCGGCCATGCTGAAGCGCCACCGTCTGACCCGGGCGGAGGTCATCGGGCGGTCCTGTTTCGAGTACTCCCTGGCGCTGCCCCAACTCTGCGCCGCGCCGCGCCGTAGCTGCGCCATCAACGCTCTCTGGGAAGAGGGTACGCCGGTACGCCTGAACCGCGTGCAGGTCGATGACGTTGGGGGAGAGAAGCGGCGGCGTTACCTGGACATCATCGTCTCACCGATAATTGACGGTCTGGGTGAGGTGGTGGCGATCACGGAATTGATGCGTGACGTCACCCAGGCCAAGCTGGTGGAGATGAAGGCCGCCGCGCTGGGGGCGATTTCCGCCGTGGTCAGCCGTTCCCTGGACCTGGAC
The DNA here is from genome assembly GCA_964589255.1 of uncultured Dehalococcoidales bacterium. GTDB lineage: Bacteria > Chloroflexota > Dehalococcoidia > Dehalococcoidales > SURF-40 > CAZPSW01. The sequence goes on along the minus strand of CAZPSW010000094.1, from coordinate 632 downwards.
ACCGTGCTCAAGAGTGCCCTCGATAAGACGCTGGAGATTATGGGGCAGCGGGTCGGCGGCATCCTGCTGCCGGACGAGGAATAGCAGGAACTCTATTACGCCTGCCGCCGCGGCATCCCGAAGAAATACCTGCGCCGGGCCTATTACGGGCTGGGCCGGGGGATCGCCGGGCGTGCCTACACCAGCGCCAAACCGGTGCTCATGGCTGACGTCACCGCGGACCCCGGGGTGGATCATCCGGCGATGCTGCCCGTGATGGGGCTGCGTTCCTTCGTCTGCATCCTTTTAATCTCACGCAAGAAAATGCTTGGCGTGCTCAACATCGCCGCTCCGGAACCCGGCGCCTTCCCCCCGGAGACGGTGGAACTCCTGACCAGCGTCGCCGCCCAGATCGCGATCGCGGTGGACAATGCCAAGCTGCACCAGGAGGTGCAGCGCAAGGATGAAATGCGCGGGGACCTGGTGCGCCAGATGCTGACCATCCAGGAGGATGAGCGCCACCGCATCGCCCGGGAGTTGCATGACGATACCAGCCAGTCCCTGGCCAGCCTGGCCGCGAACCTGAAGGCGATCTCCGAGATGCTACCGCACCAAGATGAGAAGGTCAGGCGGCAGCTGGAAGTGGCGCAAAG
>CAZPSW010000093.1:5546-6124 GCA_964589255.1 uncultured Dehalococcoidales bacterium | reverse complement strand
TGCCGTGGATCAAGAGGTAGTAATCGCCGGGCGCGTCCCCCTCCATAAAAAGGAACTCGCCCTTATCGTAGACCACGGTCTTTGACTGGGCCAGCAGTTCCGCCAGAGTGTTGTCATCAAGCGTGCCCCAGACGGGCATCTTCCGCACCTGAGATATGATGTCGTCATAGGCGTCTTTGGTGGAGATAACTCTCATTGCCAGTGTAACCTCACTATCAGTGTATACTACTATAAACCATGCCGCCAACCACATCCGACTTTGTGACGCGATTCACTGAACGGCGGGGGGAGCGGCGGATAGACTACACATACGGCAGTGTTTCAGCCGCTCAAAGCTGATCTTCGGAGTGTTTCAATAGAAGTAAAGTCCGGTCTAGTCAAAGAGGCAAAACCTAGTTTGAATCCCCAACCGGCGCCGCCTGCCCCCAGACCCGCGCCACCTCGAATGCCAGGTTCTGATGCTCCGGCTGTAAGAGTCCCGGGTCCGCGGCGAAGACCCGTTCCGCCTCCCGGCGCGCCTTTTCCAGCAGCGCCATGTCAGACAGGCGCGCCATGCGCAGGTCCGGTAATCCGGACTG
>CAZPSW010000093.1:0-5536 GCA_964589255.1 uncultured Dehalococcoidales bacterium | reverse complement strand
AAAAATTCGCCGGGGCCACGCATCTCAAGGTCCGCTTCGGCCAGCTTGAAACCGTCCTGTGTCTGTTCGATGACGTCGAGACGCTGGCGGGCCACCTCCGAAGGGTTGGCGGCGATGAGCATACAGTAACTCTGCTCCGACCCGCGCCCCACCCGGCCCCGGAACTGGTGCAGTTGTGAAAGCCCGAAACGGTCCGCACTTTCCACCAGCATCATGGTGGCATTGGGCACGTCGATGCCCACCTCAACCACCGCGGTAGCCACCAGCATGTCCGTCCCGCCGCTGTGGAAGGCGCGCATCGCCTCTTCCTTGGCTTTGGCCGCCAGACGCCCGTGGATGAGATCAAGTTTCAGCTCCGGGAAGACCTGCGCCGAGAGACGTTCGTACTCCGCGGTGGCCGCCCTGGCCTGCACCGCCTCGGATTCCTCCACCAGCGGGCAAATGACGAAGGCCTGGCGCCCCTTCGCGATTTCACGGCGCATGAAGTTATAAACGCGCGGCATGTCCTCCGGCCCGAACCACTTGGTCTTGATCTCCAAGCGTCCCGGCGGCATCTCGTCGATCACGGAGAGGTCAAGGTCCCCGTAGAGCGTCAGGGCCAGGGTGCGCGGTATCGGCGTCGCCGTCATCACCAGCAGGTGCGGGCTGACGCCCTTACCCCGTAGTGCCGCCCGCTGTGCCACGCCGAAGCGGTGCTGTTCGTCGATTATCACCAGGCGCAATAGCGGGAATTCCACCTGCTTCTGGATCAGCGCGTGGGTGCCTACTGCGAGGCCAATCTCACCCGCCGCGATATGTTTTTGCAGCGCCTTCTTGGCCGCTGCGGGCACGCCGCCGGTAAGCAGCGCCAGGCGCAAGGGACGCTCCAACCAGCCGCTGAACTCGCGGACGTAATCGTCAGCCGGGGTGACCTCGCCGTCATTCCTGGCAAAGAGGTCACCGATGGCGCGGAAGTGCTGCTCCGCCAGTATCTCGGTGGGGGCCATAATCGCCGCCTGGAAACCGGAGGCGGCGGTGGCCAGCATGGCGGCGGCGGCGACCACTGTCTTGCCGCTGCCGACGTCCCCCTGGAGCAGACGTGACATCGGCACCGTGGCCGCGGCGTCAGCCAGGATTTCGGTGGTGGCGCGCCGCTGCGCCCCGGTCAGGGTATAGGGCAGGGTGGTAAAGAAACGCTCAAGCAGTTCCGGCGGCGCGGCAATGTTACTGGCCGGGTCCCCCTGCCGCCATTCCCGCTTGCGCGCCTGCACGCCGAGCTGCAAAATAAATAATTCGTCAAAGGCCAAGCGGGTGCGCGCCCGCGCCTTCTGCGGCGCGTCATCCGGGTAATGGGCCTGGCGGATCGCCGCGCCGATGTCCAGCAGGCCCAGCCGCCGCTTGAGGTCCGAGGGGATGAACTCCGGCACCTTGTCCGCGAAGGCCTCCACCACGTCGCTTATCAGCTTGCGTACCTGGCGCTGCCTGAGGCCCTGGGTCAGCGCATATATCGGCACCAGCCGCCCGGTGTGCACCAGTTCTCCTTCAAGGAAGACCTCCCACTCTGGGGACTCGAACTGCAAACGCCCGTGGAAAACGCCGACGCGCCCACTGACCACGATGCGTGTATTCGTCTTCAGCGTTTTCACGAGGTATGGATTATTGAACCAGATGATGCGGATGTTGCCCTTTTCGTCACCGACGATGGCCTCGGTGGAGGGGCGCCCGCCAATGTTCACCCGGGCGGTCTGCCAGATGTTGGCGATGATCGTCTCGTCCTGGCCCACCTCAAGCTCGTCCACGTATTTGCGGCGGCTGTAATCCAGGTGGCGGTTGGGGAAGAAGTAGAGCATGTCCCGAACGCTCGCCACGCCCAACTTCAGCAGTCGTTCCGCCAGGTTGGCGCTGACGCCGCGCAGGGCCGTCACCGGGGACTCCGGGGTGACATCAGCCGCTACCGCGGCGGGTGCGGGCCGGCGCCGCGCCGGGGACGCCGCCGGCGCCGCTTTCGCGCCGCCGGCGGACTGCGTGTCGAGGAAGTTGACCACGCCGGCCAACCACTCCTCGCGCTGTTCCGGAGACAGCATGCCGTAACGGGAATTGAGCAGGTGCAGTTTTTGCAGCTGCTTCACCAGCACCGGTCCACCTTGAGCGGCGGCCCGGGTGGACCAGTTACCCAGGAAACGGTCCAGACCGCCGATCACGGCGGTGTCCGCATAGCCTTTGCTGCGTTCCAGCTCCAGCACGCGCCGCAGCGCCTCGAAGGGCACCGGTGAGGAGGCGCTTTCCGGGCTTCCGGCGGGTTTTATCATGAAGCCTTAACCGAGTGGTGATGCGTCGGCGATCCCGGACCCTTCCGTGACCACGACCAGCATGGCACCGGGGCCGGCATGTGCCCCCAGCGCCGGGCCCAGCCGCGCCAGATGTACCGCGCAGCCGGCGGACGCGGCGGCCTCATCCCGGAAGCCTTTCGCCTCCGCGGCGAAGGTATTATAGACCACCGCCACTTCAACCGGGTTGGCGGCGCACGCCAGGAAGTATTTCATCTTCTCCAGGCCCTGCGCGCGGACGCGTACCGCGCCCACCGGGGCCAGCTCCCCGTGCCGCATTTCCAGCAGCGGTTTGATGTTGAGCAGGCTGCCCAGACGCAGCACCGCTTTACCCACCCGGCCACCGCGCTGTAAATAACGGATGGTGTCAAAGATGCCGTAAAGACGCGTCCGGGCCACGTTTTCATTAACCGTCCGGACAATCTCTGCCAGGCTTTCACCGGCGGCGGCGAGCCGCGCCGCGGCCATCACCGCCAGGCCCATCGCCATTGAGGTGGTCAGCGTATCGATGATCTCAATTTTGGTCCCGGTGGCCGCCAGTTCCCGACCCTGGAGCGCTGCATTATAGGTGCCGCTGAGCTTGGAGGTGAGGTGGATCGAGAGTATCTCGTCGCCACCACCGGAGAGCTCCCGGTAAACCGCGGCGAAGTCTGCCGGCGCGGGCTGTGCAGTGGTCGGTGTCTGGCCCTCCGCGAGACGCCGGTAGAAGTCCTCCGGCTGCATCTGAACGAGGTCCATGAAGACTTCCTGCCCGAAACGCACGTAGACCGGCACCACGGTGACGGCAAGCTCCGCGGCCAGCTCCAGGGAGATGTCCGAGGTACTGTCGGTGACAACGCGGACGGGCACTATTCCGCCGCCAGGACGCTGACCGAGAGGACGTGCGGCCCGGCGTAAGTGCCGATCACGGGACTGACCGTGGAGCGCACGATTTTCTCCCTGGGGTAGAGCGTACTGAGGCGGTCCGCCAACTGGTCCGCCAGGTCCGGCGTGGTGGCATGTTCCACCGCCAGGCCGGCGATCTTGGGTACCTTCGCCACGTAGTTATAAAATAAGTCCATGCCCGCCTTGACGGTGCGCACCCGCGTGACCGGATGCACCACGCCTTCTTTGACGGTCAGTATCGGTGTCACCGAAAGCAGCGAACCTACCAGCGCCTGCGCCTTGCCGATACGCCCCCCCTTGACGAGGTATTTCAGGGTGTCGAAACTCATGAAGACATTGGACCGCCCCGCCGCGGCGCGCACCAGCGCCGCCGTCTCGTCGAGGCCGGCGCCATTCTTCACCGCATTCGCGGCTTCAATCACGATCAGCCCCAGCGCCATGATCACCAGGCGGGAATCGATCACCTCGATGCGCAGCTTGTCGTTGGCTACCATGTCCCGCGCGTGCAGCGCCGACTGGTTGGTGCCGGAAAGCTCACTGGAGAGGGTGATCACCAGCAGTTCGTCGGCGTCCTTGGCCGCCTCCTCGTAGGCGACCGCGAAATCATTCGGCGTGGGCTGGGTGGTGGTGGGCATCACTTCCGCCGAAACCAGCCGCCGGTAGAACTCCTCGGTGCTGATCTCGACGCGGTCCTTGTAAATCTCTTCCCCGAACCGCACATAGACCGGCACCACGCTGATGCCAAGTTCATCAATCAGTGGGCCGGTAATGTCACTGAGACTGTCGGTGATCACCTTCACGGTCATGGTTCTACTCCACGGAGACGATGTATTCGTAATGCGGCTGACCGCCGCTGACAACTTCAACTTCAACTTCGGGGTGGGCGTCACGGATGGCCGCGGCGGCCACCTCGGCCATGTCCTGGTCCGCGTCCTTGCCGAAGTAGATCGTCACCACCGAGGCATCCGCCAGCGCCGTCTTGGTGAGCGCTTTCGCGAGTACCCCGTTGATCTCATCACCGACCGCGACCAGGTCCCCGTCGAGGAAGGCGATCGGCTGTCTCTTCTTGATCTTATGGCCGTGGAGGGTGGTGGCGCGTACGGCGCGGGTGACCTCGATCGTCTGCACCAGGGCGATATTTTCCTGCATCAGGCTGAAATTGCCGTCCAGGTTGGCATCGTAGTCAAAGCCGAGTAACGCCGCGATACCCTGCGGGATAGTGCGCGTGGGCAGTACTGCGACGCGCTTCGTGGTGAGTGAGTTCACCTGCTCTGCGGCGGCCACGATATTTTTGTTATTGGGCAGCACCAGCACGTTGTCACAGCCCAGCTTCTCCACCGCCTGGAGGATTTCCTTGGTTGACGGATTCATCGCCTGGCCGCCGGCCACGATGGAATTGACGCCGAGGCTGAGGAAGACATCGGTGAGCCCGTCACCAGGCACCACCGCGACGATGCCGATGTCCCCCACCGGTATCTTCGATTTCTGCTTTTCCACGAAATCAGCGTGCTGCTCGTCCATGTTCTCGATCTTGATCTGGTGCAGCGTGCCGTACTTGATGACGTAATGCAGCAGCGATCCCGGGTCCAGCGAGTGGATGTGCACCCGCGCCTGGGACTCGTCCCCCACCAGGATCAGGGACTTGCCGCGCTTCTCCAACCGGGCGCGCAGCTTGTCCGGCTCCAGCTTGTCCGCCTTGAGCACGAAGTTGGTGCAGTAGCCGTAGGCCTCTTCCTGGGAATGGTCGTCAATGATCGGCGGCGGCCCGTCCCCGGTAATGTTGCTCAGGATGATCTGTGGCTTGTTCAGTTCAAGGTCTTTTATCTCCCCTTTGAGAAAGCGCAGGGAGCCGTCAAAGAGGGTGTGCAGGCCCTGTCCCCCGGCGTCCACCACGCCGGCTTCCCGCAGCACCGCCAGCAGGTTCGGGGTATTGGCCACCGACACCGCGGAGGCGGCCACCACCTGTTCCATCAGCACCACCAGGTCAACGGGGTCATCGAGGGCGGCGCGGGCCGCCGTGGCGGCGTCACTGGCGACGGTGAGGATGGTGCCCTCGACGGGATTGGTCATACCCTGGCGCGCCATCAGCGCCGCCTGCTCCAGGGCCACCACCCAGTCCTCGGGACACACTTCCTCGCAATTCGTCAGTCCCTTGGCCAGGCCACGGTAAATCTGGGAGAGAATGACGCCGGAGTTGCCGCGGGCACCAATCAGCGCCCCTTTGGCCATGTGTTCGGCAACGTCAGCGGCGGAGTGGTCCACAGCGCGGTAGGCTTCTTCAATGCAGCTGCGCATCGTCAGTAGCATATTGGTACCGGTATCACCGTCCGGCACCGGGAAAACGT
>CAZPSW010000092.1:0-6206 GCA_964589255.1 uncultured Dehalococcoidales bacterium | reverse complement strand
AGTGAAGGCTTCTACACCGCCTGTTTCCTAATATAGGCGCCAAAGAGGCGAAGTCGCTCGCCCGTTTAAGGCAGGGTTTCACCCTACGACCCGAGACAAGGGGGCTCAGTCCCACTGGCTGACAGGTCATAAATACATATTCCTTCCCTGGCTAACAAGGGAATCAAAGGGACGAAGTCTCTTCGGTGTCCTGCCAGGTGGTGGTGGAAGTGGAATATCTTCGCCAGGGAATTGGTCACGCAATGATAGTCATCTAAAGCCGGGCAATTTTCAAATGATTCGATATTAGTCATGTTTTTCATGTCATCAACCCCTGATAGAGGAGAGGCATATGCGCCAATATAACACGTATTGTGTGCGAAGCGAAAAACCGGCTGCTGCGATGTTAGCAAACCCCTGTAGCCCGCACCGTTCGTCACCGCCCTGGCGCAGGTCAGGAATTCCCAACACTGTAGTCCACTCCATCAGCCCAACAGTTCGACGATCTTCGTCACGTCAGGCAACTGCTCCAGATTACTTAGCAGTTCCGCGGCGGCGTCAATATTATTCTGCGGCACGGGGTTGGCGGCGCGGCGGGCTTCCCGGTTGAACTCGTCTGCCAGCCACGGCAGAGATACCGGGGACTTGGTGTGATGCCCCGCGGCAGTATCAACGCGCTTTGAATACACCTTGTCCTTTGTGGTCAGTACTGCCACCACCGGCCCGACGCCGTCTTTGGGACCCGCGTTCGCGATATCCGGATCGAGAAAGGCTTTAACCTTCACCGCGATTTCATCGACCTCCGGTCTGGAAACAGATTCCTGACCGGCATATGGGTTGGGAGTATAGAGATTCGGCGCGTATGAATAGAGGTTGTCCGCCGTCACCTCCCGATCCACCACCGCCAATCCGAGCAGGGACGCCAGAATCCCGTGAAGCTGCCCCGGCGCCATGTCCTGCAGATGACCCACACCGGCATTCCCGTAAACCTTGATCTCTGTCACGTTCCATGGCTGAATGTTATATTCTTGCACCATTTCCAGCACGGCCTGCACCGCGCCGTGAGCATGCCTCGTAACCGGGTAGAGTTTGATACTGAGGTTGCTGCCTTCAAACCTTGTCCCCAGTTCCGAGGTTACCTCTGCCGGTCTCACCTCGGCTTGCTCGAAGGCGTGCCAGTACCCGCCGCTGGCTTCCAGAATCTCCGGAGGACCGGAGACCCCACCCTGGGCCAGAATGGCGCTGAAGATACCGGCGGCGGCGCGTACGCCGTACATGAATTTTGGGGAATTCATGAAGGCTCGTATGGGGATCGGGCCGTGGCTGAAAGCAATGCCAAAACCGTTCAGCATCTGCTTTTCATTCAATTCCAGAAACTTACCGGCAGCGGCGGCGGCGCCAAAGACACCGAAGGTGATCGAAGGCGTGATGTGGGTGGTACCCGCGCCGCTCACCCGCGGCAGCGCCAATCTGAGCAGGACATCGTTGCCCAAAGCCACCGCCAGAATCAAATCCTTCCCCGCCGTCTTTCCCTGCCGCTGCGCCATCGCCAGCGCTGCCGGAATCACCGTCGGGCCGCAGTGACATGCGGTGGCGTCGTGACAATCATCCTGGTCATAAATACCCGCGAACATGCCGCCGGTCAGGGCGGCGCTGGTGGCCGGCACCCGGGTGCCGTGGTTCAACACCAGGGCCTCTTCCCGGCCGCCCTGTCCCCTGACGAAATCCAGTACCGGCCGGCAACCCGGGAACCTGGTGCCCTGCAACATCATACTGATGATGTGGAACACGTCCCTTTTTGCCGCCTGCCTGGCCGCCTCGGGCAGGTCTTCGTAGCGGGTATTCACCACGTGCCGGGCCAGCGTCGCCATGGCTTCTTCTCCGGCGGCCTGCCGCCAGGCGCGTATCTTCTCCAGGGCCGGATTGTCCTCGGCGATCGCCATGCCTGCACCTCTCAAAACGCTGGGCTCACCTTACCCGGTTTCTAGCCGGAGACCTATATCACCCGGCCAATGCGCGAGCCGTCATAAATGGCATCCCCCATGGTCAGCGGTTCCCGGCCGTCACCAATCAAGTGGACTTCGGGCACCTTCCCCCGCAGTGCCTCGAATAGTGCCGTGTTCGGCTGGGGAGACAGGGCAACCAATATGTTGTCCGCCTCAAGGGTCTGTCTCTGCCCATCTTTGGTGGTGATGGTCAGCCCCCTGGCGGTGATTGCCTCGTATTTTACCCCGCTCAACATGGTGACTCCCTTGGCCGCAAACCAGGGGAAGAGCTTTAAGAGATGCGAAAACGTGATCAACGTTCCCAATCGATCCATTGTCTCCACGATGGTCACTTTTCGGCCCCGTTTTACCAGAAATTCGGCGGTCTCACAACCGTATATTAAGCCGCCGATGATCACCACTCTCTTCCCCAGCGGCAGATAAAACCTGGTCAGCCACCCCAGTACCCTCGGCCCCAGGAACCTCAAATAGAACTCAGCCTGTCGCCCGAGGTCTGAACTCCGTACCACCTGGCGCAGGTTGATACCGGGGATCTCCGGAACAGCGGGTAATCCTCCCGTGGCCACCACCGCCACATCCGGCTTGAGCTGCTCAATCAGCTCCGGATTCACCTCTTTCCCAAGGTATATGCTGACCCCCAGCCTGGTGATCTGATGCCTGAGGTAGCGAAGTTGTGCCGGGATCTTGTCGATTTCGGTGCCCTTTATCAGGGCCGCCAGGGGCAGTAATCCACCCAGGTGGTGACTTCGTTCGAAAAGCGAAACCTCGTGTCCCCGGATCGCCGCCACCCTGGCTGCCTCCATCCCCGCCGGTCCGCCACCAATGATCATGACCCGTTTTTTCTTCTCCGCCGGCTTGATGGTAAATGCCCGCTCTCTACCTAAAGCGGCATTTATGCGGCAGATGAGCCCGGTCTGCTTATTCGAATCCTGGCTGCCAAAGTTACTGACACACCACATGCAGGTGGCGCACGGCGCGATATCTTCATATCTCCCGCTGGCCAATTTGTTGGGGAGCTCCGGGTCTGCCAGCAGGCGTCTGCCAACGCCGATCAGGTCTACCCTACCCTGCTTGACAAGCTTCTCACCAAGTACCGGGTCTATATTGCCCACGCTGATAACCGGTATCGAGACCACTTTCTTGATCGCCGCGGCGGAGGCGGTATGCAGCCCCTGCTTTTTCATTTGTTGCAGCAGGGGTAACAATTCTTTTGCCGGTTCCGGATAGAATATTTGTTCCGGCATCTCGATGCGTTCGTAAAGACCGTACCCCTCGGCACTGACGTGAATATAATCGGCACCGGCGGTCTCCAGGATTCTGGCGAATGCCTGGCTCTCCTCAGTAGTGATGCCTTTTTCCAGCCCGTATTCTTTCCCGTTGATGCGGATGCCGACCGGGAAATTCTGCCCCAGGCGTGTTTTTATGGCACGAATGATTTCAACCGCAAACCGGGACCGGCTCTCCAGGTCCTGGCAGCCATAGGCGTCCTGACGCTTGTTCCAGGCACGAGAGAGAAAACTATTGATCAGGTAAGGATGGGCGGCATGTATCTCAACACCGTCAAATCCGGCTTTTTGCGCGCGCCGCGCCGCTTGGGTGAACTTGTCCACCACTTTTTCGATCTCGGTGGTGGTTAACTCTTTGGCCGGGTAGAAGAATGTACCCCTGGCCCCGCCCTGGGTTGGCCTTTCGGCTTCGGTGAGGGCCGAAGAGGAGACCGGCGGCAGCCCGTCCCGGTCCATCGGGTGCTGGGGACCCGCGTGGTGTAACTGCAAAAATGTGGGGCACCCGTGTTTGTGGATTACCTGGGCCAATTCAGCCAGACCCGGGAGATATTTGTCGTCGTCAACGCAAATCCAGGTCTCCGAGGCGCCCATGGAAACGGTGGGGTCAACCGTCGCCGCGCCGGCCAGGAGCATGCCCACACCGCCCCTGGCGAGAGCCTCGCAGAAATCCTTTTCTTTCTCCGTCACGTAACCGGCGGCATCGGCATACACCGGGTTCTGTGCCGCCTTCACGATCCGGTTCCGGAACGTCACTCCCCCGATATCAATGGGCTCAAGAAGCTTCTTGAACTTTGGTTCCCCCATTCAGACACCTCAGCGCATCACCAGACCATTGGATTGTACCACTGCGAAATCCATAATATCTGATTTGTGGCGGCCGTGCCCGCGTATCAACCGGTCGGCGTATGGACTTCGTGCCAGCACCTTAGTTGTCCGGGGCAGGCCCACCAATCGCATACAGCTTGTTGTTCCATGACCCGAAGTAAATGGTGCCGCTGGCGTGAGCTCCATCGTCGGCAATTCTCCATTAATCCTATTTCTGGCTCAGGTCAGCACGGATTATATACGAAGTTACACAGGCAATTTTTACTACGGACCCATTGATAACCGGCTGACGGGGCTAAGATGGCTTTAACTCCAACTTCAAGAGTGGTATCCTTTTGGGGCGGCCATGACGGTACTCGTACCGGGCTCCGGGTAGCCGACGCGCCACGACCACCGAAACATTGCCCGGCTGCCAGGCACCGGGTCGTCCGGTAATATGTCCGCCGGTATCGACCGCACGGTTCCGGATTAATCTACTAGCATGGAGATAATGGGTTCGAAGATAAATCGTGGTAATACCGGTCATCACCGCGCAGGCTCAACCACGTCGCCGCATGACCCGATGCCATGAATGGACTGCTGCTGGCTCTGGTTTCTGCATTTTCGTTCGCCTGCGTGAACATCCTCATCCGCCGGGGCATGTTACGCACCGGGGAGTCCTACACCGGCGTCGTGATTTCGCTGTTTGTGGGAACCCTGATCTTTGGCCTGTGGGTCTATTTTTCCGGCTTGCGGGTGGAGATGGAATCTCTTTCCTGGCTCGGCGTGGGATCATTGGCGCTCGCCGGCATCGTGCACTTCGTGATGGGCCGGTCCTTCGCTTTCAACGCCATTCGACTCATGGGCTCAAGCCGGGCGGTACCCGTAGTATCGTCCCATATCCTGATCGCCGCCCTGCTCGGAACCGCTTTTCTCGGCGAACCAGTGACACTGCCGCTGGTGTTGGCGCTGATACTGGTGGTAGGCGGCATCGTGATTCTCAGCCGGCAGGCCGGTGGGCGCGGCGCGGACACACCGACCCTTTCCGAACACTCCAGAGGACGTGGCATGGCATTCGCGCTGGGCACGGTGGTCTGCTGGGGAGTGTCTCCGGTGCTCATAAAATTCGGTCTCCAGGAACTGGGCTCCGCCGCCCTCGCTACCTTTGTCTCCGGGCTGGCGGCGACGGTGGTCATCGGCCTAACCCTGTTCCTGCCGGAAAACCGTTACCGCATGCGTCGCCTGGACCGGATCGCCTTGGCAACATTCGTTCTCGCGGCCCTGGCGGCCACGGTGGCCCACATTACCCGGTATCTCGCCCTGGATGTTGCGTCGGTGAGTACCGTGGTTCCCCTGACCACAACCAATGTGCTCTTTTTCTATCCGCTGGCGTTTTTGATAAACCGGCAGATCGAGGACTTCAGCCGACGTGTTATCGTCGGTGGTTTGTGCGTCGTCGCCGGCGTATTTCTCATATTCCTGGGCATTTGACTGACCCGGCCCCGAAAGACCGTACTATTTGAGGCGGGCGACAAGGGAACCCTTTTAACCGATATCAGTGATCCTCAAAGTTGCCTCGCTCGGAAAGAGCCTCCACCGCTGCCCCGCCAATTCTCGGGGTGTCTTTGTCAATGTGCCCCCGGCCGGGCGGTTAATTCAGGTAGATTAGTGCGATGCCGCCGGCGATCATCAAAGTGGCGCTGAAGCGTATCAGCAGGGACAGGCGGCTCTTGTCCCAGTCAATGAACCGGGTCACAATGCCCCCGAGCAGCAGGCCGTAGACGAAGACGAAAACGAGGCGGCTGCCGGCCACCGCGGCGACGAGCGAGACCGGCCCGCGATCCATCGCCTCAAAGAGCAGCCAGATGCCGAGCGCCGCGACAGCGACATTGAGGAATACGAGGAAGATGTTCAAGCCGCGCCGCGGAATGTCACGGATCTCCCGGAGCACGCTCGGACGCAGCGCCACGACACTGAAAACCACCGCCAGGAAAAAGGTGCTGATGGTGTAGACGTTCCAGGTGGGCAGGCTTTCTAGTGCGTACTTGCTGCCTACGTCTGAGAGCGCCAACATGATGGCCGCCGCCATCAGTTTCCAGAAGGTACCGGTGATGAACCGGCTGCGGCGCCC
>CAZPSW010000091.1:5987-6284 GCA_964589255.1 uncultured Dehalococcoidales bacterium | reverse complement strand
CTGTCCTCTGGTAGCTCATACCGACCTCGTGATTAGTTGGCGTGCGTGCGCCCCGCAGTGATTTTAACATTGCGGCGGCCACCTTGGGAAACCGGTACGCTTTTTCGGGCTAAACACGTCCCGTAACCGGTTGACATCCCCGCATATCTGGTATAGTTTAAAATCAGTTTCAAGGAGGTGAGCGTGGCGAACACTTCAACGGGCCTGGGGGAGAACCTGGCGGGTCTGCTCTGCTACCTCGGCTGGTGAATCACCGGCATCATCTTCATCCTGCTGGAGCCGAGCAACCGTTTCGTG
>CAZPSW010000091.1:0-5977 GCA_964589255.1 uncultured Dehalococcoidales bacterium | reverse complement strand
GCCATGCAGTCCCTGATCATCTTCGGCGCGATCAACGTCATCGCCGTCATCTTCAGCTTCATACCGGTGATCAGCTGGTTCGCCTGGGTCTTCTGGGTGGTGGGCATGATCGTCTGGGTGGTGGGCATGATCAAGGCCTACCAGGGTGAGACATTCAAGTTCCCCTGGGTGGGCAACATCGCCGAAAAATGGGCCCAGATCCGTTAACCCACTGCCTGGGCCGTAAAACGTACCAAAAGAGGTGTTTCGACCTATTGACACCGGAGCACCGGTGGTTTAGTATTCAGGGCAAGTTAAAATTCTGAAAAAGGAGGACTGCATGCAAGCCTACTGTGTGAAATGCCGCGCCAAGCGGGACATGAAAGACGCCAAGGCCGTCACCATGAAGAATGGCAAACCGGCGACGCAGGGTGTCTGCCCTGTCTGTGGTACCAAAATGTTCAGAATCGGCAAAAGCTAGCTGATTTACCACATATCGTGCTAACGAGGTTGGGTGATTCACGGGTCACCCAACCTTTTTTAAATATCGCCCACCGTGCCTGTGGCGGCACTGACAGCGGTTCAACACGGTTGAGACGCCCCTCCCGTGGCTCAGATATGTTCAAATATTTATTTTACACCGGCCTCCATTCTGGCGCCGTGGCGGCCACCGCCTGCCGCCTGGTCGGGTCATCGTTTGACAGCGCGGGGGCATAGGCGTCTAATGCTCGAAGGAGTCAGACACGACTCAAAGAACGACGGTACTTGGGAGGTGCAGGATGCAACTACTGGTGCTCTATGGTGTACGTCAAGTTGATAGTTTGGGCCCTGCCGTGAGGGTGGGGCGGGCGGAACTCGGATTCAGCTCGTAATAAATAAATGGGTCCGGATATCCGGCCTTTGCGGTAGAGATCACCGCCAGTGAGCCAGAAATCCGAGGAAGTAACACCGCGGGGGGTACTCTTGAAGTGCCCCCCGCATTTTATATACAATGAACAGGGATTCCCCCGGGGTGATTCTTCACGGCAGGTGAGTTACGGCGGCAGACACAACGGCACTCTTCGAAAACCGGCGCCACGGTGGCCGCGAACTGGCCACCCTGCTGCTGGAATACCGGGACAGTAAACCGGTGGTACTGGCGATCCCCAACGGCGGCGTCGAGGTAGGTGTTGAAGTGGCTGGTGCCATGAACGCGGAATTCGACGTGGTGGTCTGCCGCAAGATACCGATTCCGCTGGCCCCGGAGGGCGGCATGGCCGCCATCGCCGATGACGGCACCATGATCGTCAACGAGACCGCGGTGCAGCGCCTGGGCCTGACCTCGGAACAGATCAACTACGAGGCCGCCAAGGTGCGTGCCGATATCAAGCAGCGCAGCCTGCGCTACCGTGGTGAACGCCCCCTGACCCGTATCAGCGGACGCACCGTAATCCTGGTCGACGACGGCCTGGCCTCCGGCGTCACCATGGCCGCCGCCGCGGAATCGGTACGCAACCGCCGCGCCGCGGAGATCGTCGCGGCGGCGCCGGTGGCTTCATCGACCGCGGTACGCTCGTTGGCGCCGTCGGTGGCGGCGGTGATCACCTGCCACACCGAGGAAGGGCCCCGCTTCGTGGTTTCGGACTATTACCACTACTGGTTTGACGTTGACGATGACGCCGTGCAGCGCGCCCTGCAGGACTGGCGGCGGCGGCAGGCGCTGCGCTTCACGCAGTAACGGGAGTTAGGCGGGCAGGCGCCAAACCTGCTAGTATGGAATTACGCGGCGGGTGCCGTATTTACAGGGAGGCTCCGATGACGGACAAGACGATTACGATATTTTCCACCCCCACCTGCCCATACTGCAAACGCACCAAGTCCTATCTAGAGGAGAAGGGCCTGGAGTACACGGACTACGACGTCTCGGTGGACCGGGAAAAGGCCAAGGAGATGATCGAGAAGTCCGGCCAGATGGGCGTGCCGGTGGTGCTCATCGATGACGAGGCCATCGTCGGCTTTAACCAGGGCAAGATCGACGCCGCCCTGGCGGCCTGAAGGCGGCGCTCCCAGATGTATGACCTGATCATCATCGGCGCCGGCCCGGCGGGGCTGGCGGCCAGCGTCTACGCGGCGCGCAAGCAGCTGAGCACGTTGCTGCTGACGGTGGACATCGGCGGCCAGATCAATACCACCCTCGGGGTGGAAAACTACCTGGGCTACCAGTTCATCGAGGCCCCGGATCTGATCTCCAAGTTCGAATCCCAGGTCAAGAACTACCCCATCGAGCAGAAGATCGGCGCCAAGGTGAGCAAGCTGGACATCGTCAATGGTGGTCTCGAGGCCACCACCGAAGACGGCGAGACCTATCAGGCCAGGGCGGTAATCTACGCCACCGGCAAGCGGGCGCGCCACCTGAACGTGTCCGGTGAAGGCACCTACGCCGGACGCGGCGTGAGCTACTGCGCCACCTGTGACGGCCCCCTCTTCGCGGGGCGTAAACTGGTGGTCGTCGGCGGCGGCAACTCGGCGCTGGAAGCGGTGCTAGACCTGGTCCCCATCGCGACGCACGTGGACCTCGTTTCACTGACGGAACTGACCGGGGACGACGTGCTCCAGGCCAAGCTGAAGGGCCTGTTAAACCTGACCGTACACCTGGGGGCCACGGTGACGCGGATCGACGGCGAAGTGATGGCGGACAGCATCACCGTGAAGAACGTTGAGAGTGGCCGGGAAACAAAGATCGAGACCGGCGGCGTCTTCGTCGAGGTCGGGCTTTTCCCGAATTCGGATGCCGTCAGCCACCTGCTGGACCTGAACGCGCTGAAAGAGGTGCCGGTGAACGCCCGCTGTGAGACCACGGTGGCCGGGCTTTACGCCGCCGGTGACGTCACCGATATCCCGGAGAAACAGATCGTGGTGGCCGCCGGCGAAGGCGCCAAGGCCACCCTCCAGGCCAACCGCTACCTGCAAAGATTGCGCTGAACCCCCCGCTGGCCCGGCTCCCGGTTTGTGATATAAGTCATTTCGCCTGCCCGGAACATCCCTTAGAGTGTAATTCACGCGTCCGTGGCGCCCTGTTTTGGAAAAGTTGACTAATCCCCTCAACAATGTGTATCATAAAAATACGAGCCCGTGACAACGGCAATTCTGGAGGCATCGATGCAAAGCGTCTATCTTGACAACGGCGCCACCACCCCGGTCCTCGCCGAGGTGAAAGAGGCGATGTTACCCTACCTCGGGGATTCCTTCGGCAACCCCTCGTCGTTACACACCTGCGGCGAACCGGCGCGGGAAGCCCTGGAAGAGGCGCGCGCCCAGGTGGCGGACCTAATCGGCGCCAAACCGGAGGAGATCATTTTCACCGCCTCCGGCACCGAGAGCAACAACTTCGCCATCAAGGGCCTGGCCCAGGCCCAGGCAAAGAAGGGCAAGCACGCGGTGATCTCCGCGGTGGAGCATTTCTCGGTCTTCAACTCCGCCAATACGCTGGAGAAATGGGGCTACCAGGTAACCCGGGTACCGGTGGACGAAAACGCCCAGGTGGACCCGGAACAGGTAACCCGCGCCATCCGGAACGATACCGTACTGGTCTCCGTGATGCACGCCAATTCCGAGGTTGGCAGCCTGCAACCGATCGCTGAAATCGGCCGGTTCACGCGGGAGAAAAAGGTTATTTTCCACACCGACGCGGTGGCCACCGCGGGCACCCTGCCGGTTGACGTGAATACCCTCGGGGTGGATGCCATGAGCCTGTCAGCGAGCCAGTTCTACGGCCCGCAGGGGGCGGCGGCGCTCTGGGTACGTAAAGGGGTGCGCATCATCCCGCTGCTCGACGGCGGCGTCCAGGAAGGCGGCAAGCGCGCCGGTACCGAAAACGTGCCCGCCATCGTTGGCATGGGCCGGGCCGCGGCGCTGGCGCAGGCAGCCATTCCGGCACGTGTGGCCCATATTACCGCGCTCAGGGACAAACTGATCCGCGGCCTGCCGGAAGCGATACCGCACGTGGTGGTCACCGGCCACCTCACCGAGCGGCTGCCGGGCAACGCCAGTTTCTGCGTGCGCTTCATTGAAGGTGAATCAATGCTGATGATGCTGGACATGAAGGGAGTGGCCGTTTCCAGCGGCTCCTCCTGCACCTCGCGGGCGCTCAAGGTCTCCCACGTGCTGCTAGCGATGGGGCTGGACCACGAACTCGCCCAGGGCTCGATCCTTTTCACCATCGGAGCGGAGAATACCACCGCGGACATTGACCACGTGCTCGAAGTGATGCCGCCGATCGTAGAGCGGCTGCGGGCGATGTCCCCGGTCTATGATAAATTCCTCAAGGAGCAAGGGGGTTAGTATGCCAATCTACAGCGATCGCGTCATGGACCATTTTCAGAACCCGCGCAACGTGGGCGAAATTCCCGACGCCGACGGCATCGGCGAAGAGGGCAACCCGGTCTGCGGGGACATGATGACCTTCTACATCAAGGTCAAGGATGACCGGTTGGAGAACGTGAAGTACAAGACCTTCGGTTGCGGCGCCGCCATCGCGGTCTCTTCGATCGTCAGCGAGATGGCCATCGGCAAGACGATCAAAGAGGCCATGGAGATGTCCCCGGACAACGTCATCAATGAGCTGGATGGACTGCCCAAGGTGAAACACCACTGCTCCAACCTCGGCGCCCAGGCGCTGCATAAGGCGATCGAGAACTACCAAACGAAAAAGGAGTCCCCGGCCCCGGCCACCGCCGCCGCTGCCAAGCCCAAGGCGGAACCGCCGGAACACCCCCACGTCTGCCCCTTCTGCGAAGGCGCCATCTCCGAGGAGGATGCCTCGCTCTGCCTCACCTGCGGTATCAACGTGAAATTCTGCCCCGGCTGCAAGCAGCCCGTCGCCGCAGATGCGGCCACCTGTCCCAACTGCGGCCAGGCCCTGGAAATACAAACGGCAGCATAGGAGATAAATCATGGTTGAAAAGACCGAAGACCCTCAGGACAAGATGACAATCGTGCTTTTCAGCGGGGAACTGGACCGGGCACTAGCCGCCTTCATGGTGGCCACCACCGGCGCCTCGATGGGCATGCACGTGACGATGTTCTTCACCTTCTGGGGCTTGAACGTGATCCAGAAGAATGACGCCCCGGTATCGGGCAAGGGCATCATGCGCAAGATGCTGAACTGGATGAACCGCGGCGGCTCAAAGCGGCTCAAACTCTCCAAGTTCCACATGCTCGGCCTGGGCACCAGCATGATGGGTACCCTGATGCGGGACGTCAAGATACCCAGCATCGAAGAGTTCATCAAAATGGCCGA
The DNA here is from genome assembly GCA_964589255.1 of uncultured Dehalococcoidales bacterium. Classification (GTDB taxonomy): domain Bacteria; phylum Chloroflexota; class Dehalococcoidia; order Dehalococcoidales; family SURF-40; genus CAZPSW01. The sequence goes on along the minus strand of CAZPSW010000091.1, from coordinate 720 downwards.
GGATATGGGCATCGAGATGATCGCCTGCACCACTTCCATTGGCGTCATGGGGCTCGAGGAGAACGCCTTCCGCGCCGAAACTTCGGACCTGGCCGGGGCCGCTTATTTCCTCGGCGAGGCGCGCAAATCCAGCGTCACACTCTTTATTTAACAGGAGGCAATGATGGAGGCCAAAGAAAGCTTGGATTGCGTCGGACTGTACTGCCCGATGCCAATCGTACAGACCGCCGCCAAGATCAAAACGATGGCATCCGATGAGGTGCTTGAAGTCGTCGCTGACGACAAGGGCATCAGCAAGGACATGCCCGCCTGGTGCGAGGCCACCGGGAATGAATACCTTGGCATCGAAGAAAACGACGGCGAATACCGCGTCTACGTCAAGAAAAAGGCTTAGGGAGTTTGATATGGCGCTGGAAGTCAGTCTGACCGTGAACCATAAGCCGATCGAGATGATCGGCTTCGTGGTCGATTACGCCGCCGGCGTGACGGAGGGCCTCGTGCGGTCCCTACACGGGGCCGCCCCCGCCGGTGACCTGGAACTGGTGGTGGAGAACGACACCGTCACCGTCAGCCAGGGCGGCACTGAGATAGCGGTGAACGAGTTCGTCACCAAAATCGTGCGCAGCACCCTGCTCGGCATGGTGACCGTGCTCAAGGGCGTAAAGAACCCCCGCGAATTACGCATCACCGTGAAGCGCTAGACCGCCGCCGCACTCGAGC
>CAZPSW010000090.1:0-6364 GCA_964589255.1 uncultured Dehalococcoidales bacterium | reverse complement strand
CGTTTCACCGCCGCGGGTGGTACGCCCGGGCGCGGTCACGGTGGCATCGTTGCGGGAAGTATCCCCGGATATTATTTAAGCGCCGCGCCGAGTGGCCCTATGAGCTTGGCGTAGGTCTCCTCGAGGGCCTCTGACACCACCGTCACGTCAGCGATCACGGGCATGAAATTGGTATCCCCGTTCCAGCGCGGCACCAGGTGGCTGTGAATGTGGTCCGCGATGCCGGCACCGGCCACGCTGCCCAGATTCATGCCGATGTTGCAACCCTGGTTATTGAAGACGGCTTTCATCACCGGCAGGCAGCCTGCCAGGATGTGATGGTGTTCATAAAGTTCTTCGGGGGTCAGTTTCTCCGGGCCGTCCAGGTGGCGATAGGGGGCGATCATCAAATGGCCCGGATTGTACGGGTAGAGATTGAGCATCACGAAGTTGTGCTCTCCCCGATGGAGGATGTAATGCGCCGCGTCCTGGCCCTCTTTCGGGAAGCGGCAGAGGATGCAGCCCTCCGGTTTCTCCTGTTGCAGGTAGCGGATGCGCCACGGCGCCCAAATTCTTTCCATGCGGGTCAAACTCCTTGTGGTTATATTTTAGAAGAGGTGACGCGAGCCGTCAAAGGATTATCGGTGAAACCCCATTGAAACCCGCCCCCACTCGGTAAGTGTAGGGTCTCCCCCTACGACTAAAAAGAGTCAAAGAGACGAAGTCTATTACAAGAGTATTTTACCGTTTTGCGGCGGCGGGTCCGCGGTCGTGCTTTATTACCACCATCAAATGCGCCGCCGCATTATTTACCCCTTCCAGGGGCGGGATGGCGCGAAGCCAAAGGAGTCAAAGGGGCGAAGTCTCTACAACAACCGCGGGTGGGCTTACTATCAACTTGGCCAGCTAGAGATGGCCACAAAGGATTATGACGAAGCCATCCGCTTTATCGGGGAGGCCCGTCCCAGGGCGGCGATACTGACGCACCTGGGCATGAGCGTCTGGCGCGGTGGGCCGGACAAATTCGCGGAGATGGCCACCGCGGCCACCGGGGTGCGCGTCCTGGCGGCGCATGACGGGCTGGTTTTCCACCTTTCGGAAATGGACTAATGCCCCTCACCGAGGCGTTTCACCAGGGTCTCGGGCAGCCCGGCGGACCGCATTCGTACCTGCGTTTCGCTGATGTCATAGCCTACGCGGTGCAGCGATATGGTCCGCCGCACGTTGTCATAAACGGCGTAGCTGGCGCGGGGGTCGCCGTCCCGCGGCTGGCCGACGCTGCCGGGATTAAAGATGACCCGCCGCTGACCGAGTTCCAGGACGTCACCGGGGCGCAGTTCGAATTGCACGCACACTCCCTGGACCAGCTCAAAGACGGTGGGGCGGTGGGTGTGCCCCACCAGATAACTTGAAGCCCCCAGGCCGGCGAAACACTGGCGCGCCGCCTCGGTGTCCCACAGGTATTCCCAGACAGGCAGGCGTGGACTGCCGTGCACCAACGTAAAATCCACGGTGATGACCGTTTCCGGCAGCGCATTCAGATAAGCGATCTCCGCGGCGTTAACTTGTGATTGCGTCCAGCGCACCGCCGCCGCGGCGGGCTGGTTGAATGCCGCCAGCGTCAGGGCACCGGTGGTGGCCAGGTCATGGTTGCCCGGCACCGTCAGGGTGCTGATACGGCGCACCCTGTCCAGGCAGGCCATCGGGTCCGGTCCGTAGCCTACCGTGTCCCCCAGGCACCAACAGCCCTCGAAATCCCCCGCGTCGGCCAGCACCGCCTCAAGGGCCGCCAGGTTGGCGTGAACGTCCGAGATCACCAGTACTCGCATGCCGCGAATATAACAGATTTCCGGGCCCACCGCCAGCGATGCTGACGTGGCCCGCGTGTGATGTTATAATTTTCCTGTGAACATCGGTGAACTGGGTGAATTTGGCCTCATCGAGTTGCTGCGCGAAGATGTCTCCCGTGCGCTGCCGGATGACGCCGCGCTGTTGGCTGGTATTGGTGACGACGCCGCCGTCTGGCACGCCGCCGGGCAGCAGATCGCCACCGTGGACACGCTCATCGAGGGCGTCCACTTCAAGTTCGAATTCACCTCTTGGGAGCAACTCGGCTGGAAGGCGCTGGCGGTCAACCTGAGCGATATCGCGGCCATGGGGGGGCGCCCCCGCTACGCCCTGATAGCGCTGGCGCTACCAGGGACGGTTGAAGTGCGGCAGGTGCGCCTGCTCTACCGGGGTCTGCTTGACGCGGCTGACATCTTCGGCGTCGCCATCGTCGGTGGCAACGTCTCCAGCGCGCCCCAAGTCTCCCTCACCGGGACCTTGATCGGCGAGGCCACCGGGGAGACGCTGCTGCGCAGGGACAGCGCCGCGCCGGGGGACAGCATCGCGGTCACGGGGCGGCCCGGTAACGCCGTCGCAGGACTGGCCACCCTGACGGAACCGGGACTACCACGGGAAGCCGCCGGTGACCACCTGCGGGAAGCCTTCCTGCGCCCGTACCCCAGAGTGCGCGAGGGGCAGACGCTGTTAAAATGCGGCGTGCGCTGCGCCATCGACCTCAGCGATGGCCTGGCGGCGGACCTGGGGCATATCACTGACGCCAGTGACGTGGGGGCGGACATCCACTTCGACCGGCTGCCGCAGGACCGTTACCTTGCCCAGACCTTCGGCACGCGCGCCATGGATCTGGTGCTACACGGCGGCGAGGACTACGAATTGCTCTTTACGGCACCACTTGAGATAATACGGGAGGTCACCCGGCAGCTCAGTTGCCCCGTCAGTGTCATCGGTGAGGTCACGCCGGGCGAGGGCGTCAGTCTGATCGACGCCGGGGGTCAGCGGCGTCCGCTGGCCGTCAGCGGCTGGGACCACTTCAAGCAGGCCTGATGTCACCGGATTTTACATACCAGAGCCAGCACGCCGACGCCACCCTCGCGGTGGGAAGGTGGTTGGGAGAACTCTGTCAGCCGGGTGACGTGATCCTGCTCGAAGGCACCCTCGGGGCCGGCAAGACCTGCCTCACTCAGGGCATCGTGCGCGGCCTTGGCAGCGACGAATACGCCGCCAGCCCCACCTTCGTGCTGGTGCGGCAGATCGAGGCCCGGCTGACGCTCTACCACGCCGACCTCTACCGTCTGGATAGCGTCCCGGAGATCATCGACCTTGGCCTCGACGAGTATTTTTACGGTCACGGGCTGACGGTGGTGGAATGGGCGGACCGTGGCTACGGCGCCTTGCCCGCAGAAAACCTCACCGTGCAGATCAGCATCACCGGGGATGATGCCCGGACGCTGGTCTTCAAGGCTCACGGTACGCGCCACCGGGAACTGCTAGCGGCGCTGGCGGCCCGGATTGCAGAGGGGGTCGGCGCTTGATCTGCCTGGCCATCGATACTGCCACCAACACTGCCGGGCTGGCGCTGCTAGACGGCGCCGTGGTGCTGGCGGAACTGAACTGGCAGACGCGGCAGAACCACAGCGTCGAATTAATGCCCAACCTGGAGCACCTGCTGCGGCTGGCGCATCTGGAAATAGGCGACCTCACGGCGATCGCGGTGGGGCGGGGCCCCGGTTCCTACAACGGCCTCCGCGTCGGTGTCAGCAGCGCCAAGGGGCTGGTCCACGGTCTGGGACTGCCCCTGGTAGGTATCAGCACCCTGGCCCAGGCGGCTTATCCCTTAACCCACAGTGGCCTGCCGGTCTGTGTGCTCTACCCTGCCGGGCGGGAAGAATTCGCCACCGCCACATACCGCGCGGACGCAGGCGGCCTGGCGCCGCTGCTGCCGGAAAGGCTGCGCCACATCCCGGCACTCTGTGCGGAGACCACCACCCGAACGCTCTTCACCGGTGAGTTCACCATGGAACAGGAGAACCTGATCCGAACCACGCTGGGTGAGCAAGCCTTGATTTGCCCCGTGGCGGACCGGCTGCGCCGCGCCGTCTGGCTGGCGGTGCTGGGCATCGCCCGTCTGGGGGCCGGTGAGCGGGACGACCCGGCCACACTTGAGCCGGTCTACCTGCGAGGGCCCAACATAACGGCACCGAAACACCTTTAGGAGACCGATGAATATCTTGCCAAAATACGGGGTTGATACCAAAAAGAATGCCGACATGTGCTTCGGTTGCGGGGACCTGAACGCCGGAGGCCTGAAGCTGAAATTCCAGTGGCTTGACGGCGTGGCGCGGGCCGAATTCACGCCGGGCCCGGTCTTTCAGGGCTGGCGGGACGTGGTGCACGGCGGCATTTTGAGTTGTTTGCTGGACGAGGCATTGAACTACCCGCCTTACCTGATGGGGATTTTCAGCGTCACCGCCGAGATGCGGGTGCGCTACCGGTGCCCCGCCCGCGTGACAGAAAAGCTCTATCTTCGCGCCTGGGTCACGAAGCAGACGCGTAAGCTGCTCTGGACGCATGCCGAACTGCGCCTGGCGGACGAAAGCGTCATCGCGGAGGCAGATGGCAAAATGTTCGTGCTGCGTCAGCCGGGCACCGGGGAGAGGGTTTGAGCCGGAAAGGGTGGCGCGCCGTGCTGTGGGATATGGACGGTGTCATCGCGGATACCGCGGAGATGCATTTCCGTTCCTGGCAGGCGGCTTTGGCACGGCGCGGGCATGATGTCAGCGAGGCCTATTTTCGGGAGTCCTTCGGACGGCGTAACGACGCCATCATACGGGGTTTACTGGGACCGGAGACAACCGACGCCGTGATCCGGGAGATCGCGGAGGATAAGGAAAACGCCTACCGGGAGATCGCGGCCCGGGAAGTGCGGCTCGCGCCCGGCGTCGCAGCATTGCTCCAGGGTCTGGCGGCACATGGCTATCGGCAGGCGCTGGCGTCATCCGCGCCGCGGGCTAACATTGACCTCGTTTCGCGGGAACTCCGCATCAGGCACTACTTCGCGGTGGTGGTTGACGGTAGCGAGGTCAGTGCCGGCAAACCGGACCCGGAGGTCTTTTCCCTGGCAGCGCAGCGGTTGGGGGTGGCCCCGAGGGATGCCCTCGTCGTTGAGGACGCGGTCTACGGCGTCCAGGCTGCCACCCGCGCCGGGATGCGCGTCATCGCGGTGACCACGTCACACCCGCGGGCGGACCTGGCCCAGGCAGACCTGGTGGTGGACAGCCTGACGGAGGTAACCCCGGACGCCATCGGTGAACTCCTGAACTCAGCGCGACCAAAATACTTGACATAAAGGAAGGAAAGATTATGGAACGGTCTCTATTACTGATTAAACCGGATGCCATGCAACACAATGACGCGGGACACATCGTAGCGCGTTTTGAGGAGCAGGGCCTGAAGCTCTGCGCGGTGAAGATGCTGCAAATGGACCGCACCCTGGCGCGGAAGCATTATGGGGTGCACGCGGACAAGCCATTCTTCGGCAGCCTGGTGAACTACATCACCTCGGGCCCGATCATCGCGGTGGTGCTGGTCGGGGACGACGCCATCAAGCGGGTGCGGGAGATCATGGGCGCCACTGATCCCGCCAATGCTGCGCCGGGCACCATCCGGGCGGATTTCGGGGAGAGTATCGAGCGCAACGCGGTGCACGGTTCAGACGCCCCGGAGACAGCCAAAAAAGAGATCGAGATATTCTTCGCGGACCGGGAGATCTGCGGCGTATAGACCCGGGTTACTGGATTTGCAGCAGGGTGGTGGCCCCTTCCCAGAGACGGTCCAGTTCGTAGTAGTCTCGTTCCGCCTGGTTGAAGATATGTACCACCACGTTGCCGTAGTCCAGCAGCACCCAGCCGGAGTCCGGGGTGCCCTCGTTGTGGTGGGGGCGCTGGCCGACTTTCCTTAGGCTTTCCAGCACTTCTTCACGGATGGCCTGAATCTGGCGCGTCGTCTCCGCGCTGCAAATGACGAAGAAGTCAGCGAAGCGGTTTTCCCCGCGGGTGTCCAGCAGCACGATGTCATTTGCCAGTTTGTCGCTGGCGGCGTTTACCGCCTGCCGCGCGATGTCTTTGCCTTCCAGTGGGTCACCTCCGGTGTGATGGTTTAACTATAACATAACGGGGGGCGTTATTCTTCCGTAACAGGCGTGAAAATACGTCAAAAAGGCGAAACCTCTTACCATAATTTCCCCTTCCTCAACTAAATACGCTATCAGGTGAAACCCATTGTTCCCACCGACCCGCCCTTAAATTTTGTAGGGTTTCACCCTACGACCTGACAAATGGGGGGGCCATTCGCGAAATATAGTCGTGCTTGTTCCTTAACTCAAAAGGGGTTCAAAGGGCGTCGCGCCGCGCACTACAGGACAAAATATCGTACTCCTGACCTGCCCCCCATAAACTACTCCAGTGCCAATGTTAAACTGGAAATAGACGAAAATGGGGGTAAGACATGGCCAAACGGATCTACTCGCCGGAGCAAATAA
>CAZPSW010000089.1:0-6407 GCA_964589255.1 uncultured Dehalococcoidales bacterium | reverse complement strand
GCCATCGTGGAGGAGTTCGCCAACGTCGCCGGCTGGTTGCGCGCCAGCGGTGTCGACGCCGTTGAATTGCACATGTCGACACTGGCGCACTATTTCCTTTCGCCCGAGTTCAACCAGCGGGAAGATGGCTACGGCGGTGACCTCGAGGGCAGGCTGCGCTTCACCGGGGAGCTGATCCGCGCCACCCGCACCACGGTGGGGGCGGACTTTCCACTGATCTACATGATGATGATGGAGGCTGACGCAGCCTCGAAGGCCATCGCGCGACAGGTTGAAGCCTGGGGCATCGACGCCTTCAGGGCCCGCGGCGGCACTTTCGGCAACGCGGCCCTGAGTACGCCCAGCATGTACCATCCGGACGGGGTGCACATCGAGGTGGCGAACTGCGTCGCGGAGGTACTGCGGATACCGGTGATCGCGGGCAGCAAGCTGGGCGACCCGTCTCTCGCGGAAGCGGTGCTGGCAGCGGGGAAGGCGGACTTCGTGGCCATCGGACGGCCACTGGTGGCGGACCCGGAATGGCCCAACAAGGTGCGTTCCCACCAGGCGGAACGGGTGCGTAAGTGCATCTGGTGCAACATTGGTTGCCTGGGGCGCGTCACCGATGTGCCGCGTAAGACCTCGCGCTGCACCGTGAACCCGCTTTTCGGAAACGAGGAGAAGATTCCTGACCTCGCGGCGGCGGCGGTGGCGAAGAAAGTGGTCGTCGTTGGCGGCGGCCCGGCCGGTATGTCGGCGGCCCTCACGGCGGCGCGCCGGGGACACCGCGTGGTGCTCTTCGAGCGAGCCGCGCAGTTGGGCGCCGGCGGTCAATTTGCGCTCGCCCTGGTACCCCCGTTCAAGCATTCCCTGCGCTATGTCCCGGATTACTACCGGCGAGAGTTCGCGGAATTTCCTGCCTTAAGCCTGCGCCTGAACACCGCCGCGGACGCGGACGCGGTGCTGGCCGAGGCCCCGGACGCAGTGATCGTGGCCACCGGCGCCAGCGCGCAAATCCCGTCCCTGCCGGGCGCCGATGCCCCGGAAGTACTTTCCTACACCGACGTGCTGTTGGGGAGTACGCCGGTGGGGGACAACGTGGTGATCACCGGTGGGGGCAACGTCGGCTGTGAGACGGCCCTGTATCTCCTGGCGCAGGGTAAACGGGTGACCATCCTGGAAGCCTGCGACCGCCTGGCCGACGACGTCAACGAGAACGTCCGCAGCGGCCTCCTCGGGGAGATTGAAAAGGCGGGCGCGGTGAGCATCTGCGGGGCGCTGGTGACGGCCCTCTCTGGGGGCCGGGCGAGCTATGTCACGGGCGGCGAGACGCGCCATGTCAATGCGGACACGGTGGTGCTGGCGCTCGGCTCAAAGCCGGAGAACCAGCTCTATCACGACCTGGGCCGCCGCATCACCAGCCTGTACCTGGTCGGGGACGCGAAGCAGCCGCGGCAGATCATGGAGGCGGTCAGCGAGGGGTTTCACGCCGCGCGCTACATCTGAGCGCGCCGTATAGCGGGAACAAGGGGAATGCCTTGAGCACCCAAAAAGTGGTTGATTTTATCAGCCGCACCGGCTACGAAAGCCTGCCTGTCGAGGTGGCAGCCAGGGTCAAGCTGGCGATCCGTGACAACGTGGGAGTGATGCTGGCGGCCCGCGGCGACCGCTCCGTGGCGGCGGCGGCGAAAACGGCCATCGCGCTGGGCGGCGCGGCCGAGGCCACCCTGATCGACGCCGGGGTCAAGGTACCGAGCAACCTGGCGGCGATGGTCAACGCGGTAATGACGGGCACCCTGGACATGGACGACGGCGCCTACCGTCCGGTGGGGCACCTGGCTCATGCCGGGCGCCTAGTGGTACCCACCTGCCTGGCGGTGGCGGAAAGCCGCCATGCCAGCGGCAAGGATTTCATCGCGGCGGCGGCCATCGCCTACGAGGTCACCTTCAGGGCCGGTTGGTTGGTCCGGCTCTGGGACGTGATGCCGTCCGGCTGCATGGTGGGCACCTACGGTGCCGCCGCGGGCACCGCCAAGCTGCTGGGCCTGAGCCCGGGGGCCACGGCCGAGGCGCTGGGTGTCGCCGACGCCTTCGCGGTGCAACCCTCCCGCGCCCAGTTCTTGAAGGGCAAGACGATGACCAAGGACTCGGTGGCCTGGGGCGCCATGACCGGGGTCACCGCGGCGCTGCTGGCGGGGACGGGCTTCGAGGGCCCGGCCACCATCTTCGACCTCGAGGAGTACCACCGAGAACCGCTGCAGACTCTGGGTACGGAATGGGAAACCATGCGCTTGTATTTCAAGCCCTATGCCAGCTGCCGTTACACGCACGCGCCGCTGGATGGCCTGCTGCAGTTGATGCGTCAAAACGGCCTCGTCGCCGGGGACATCCGGAAGGTCATCATCGGTTTCCCCAGCGCCGCCGTCAGGGCGCTCGGGAATTACCGCCCGGCGAATACCTGGGAGGCCCAGTTCAGTATGCCCTACGTGGCCGGTGCGGCACTGGCCGATGGGGTGGTGGGACCGGCGCAGATCGCCGAATCCAGGCTAGGGGACACCCGGTTGCTGGCGGAGGTGGACAAGGTGTCACTGGTCGGCGACGCGGAGGCCGACGCGCTGCGGCCGGGCATGGTGCCGGGCCGTGTCAGGATCACGGGCGTCGATGGCCGGGAATTCGAGACCTGGGTGCCATACCCCAGGGGCGCGCCGGAAAATCCGCTGAGCGACGCCGAGATCAAACAGAAGTTCCTCGGCCTGGCGGGGGATGCCATCGGTGACGGGGCCGCCGCTGACCTCGGCGTTTGCCTCGACCGCCTGGAAGAGCTCGCCGACGTCGGCGAGCTGGTGGCAAAACTGCGGTCCCTTTGATTTTCCGGCGGCAGGCGATGTCCTGGTGACCACCGACCGCACCCCGGAATTCGCCGCCCTGGTACTCAAGTTCCTGAAACGCCCCGGCTACGTTTAGGGGGAAAGTCGCCCCGGCGGTGAGCTACTCTCCCCAGCGGCGCCATCAGCCTGGCGGTATTTGCCGCCAACATGTTCGGGGACGCCCTGAGGGACATCTGGGACCCGCGCCTGAAGAGGCTATAGGGTTCTTTCTTTAGCCAAAATGGGGTTCAAGAGGTGAGTCTCTTATCCAGTCATTTTCTCCCCGGTCTGCGCGGGCGGCTCCGTGGCCGTGACTTAAAGCGGGCGCAGGACGCGCCGCCGGATTTTTCCAATTTTGGGGTCCACGGGGCGCAGCCGTTTCAAGAAATACCCGGTTACTGTGCAAGCGCTGCAGGTTGTGTTATAACATGATTACTACCAACCGGGAGGCGGATTATGGAATGCCTGGACCTGCTCGCGGACGGCTACGGCCGCATCACCAATAGCCTGGAACGCACCCTACCGGGGCTGAACGTGGAAGACCTGCACTGGCAGCCCACCCCAGCCAGCAACAGCGTCGCCTGGCTGGCCTGGCACCTGACCCGGATACATGACTATCACCTGTCGGACCTCATCGGCGAACCGCAGGTCTACATCAGCGGCGGCTGGCACGCCAAATTCGACCGCCCGGCGGACCCCAAGGACTTCGGCACCGGCCACACCCCGGAACAGGTGGCCGCCTTCCGCACGCCGGAGGCGGAGACGCTACTGGGATACAACCGCGCCGTGCTGGTGCGCTCCTTGGACTACTTCAAAACACTCTCCCCGGCAGACCTGGACCGGGAACTCGATGAACCCCGCTACAACCCGCTGCCGACCGTCGGGGTGCGCCTCATCAGCGTTATCGGTGACGGCATGGCCCACGCCGGGCAGATCGGCTACCTGCGTGGCTTGCGCCACGGGCTCGGCTGGCAAAAGTTCTAATGGCGTCACCGGCCCACGGCCTGGCGATCATTGGCGGCGGCGCCGCCGGCTTGATGGCAGCGCAGTTCGCGGCCAGCTTCGGCGTCAGGGTGGTACTGGTGGACCGCCAGCGCCTCGGTGGGGACTGCCTCTGGACCGGCTGTGTGCCTTCCAAGACCTTGCTGCGCGCGGCCCACGTCGCGGACGCCATGCGCCACGCCGCGCGCTACGGGCTGACCGCCACCGAGCCGGTGATCGACTTTCAGGCGGTGATGGCGCGGGTGCGCGCCGCCCAGACGGACATTTACAGCGACGAGACCCCCGAATCATGGCGCGAAAAGGGCATCGACGTCGCCCTTGGCGAGGCCAGCTTCATCAACCCGCAGACGCTCCGCGTGGGCGACTGGGAGATCAGCGCGCGCCATTACCTGGTGGCCAGCGGCGCGGTGCCACTGGTACCGAACATCCCCGGCCTGAAGGACACTCCCTACCTCACCTACGAGACAATCTGGGATATGGCAGAGCTGCCGGCGCATTTGATCGTCGTCGGAGGTGGGCCGATAGGCTGCGAGATGGCCCAGGCCTTTCGCCGCCTGGGCTCCGAAGTGACCGTGATCGAAGCCCTGGACCGGCTGCTGCCCCAGGATGATGACGACGCTGCCGCCACCATGGCCGAGGTCTTCCGGGCGGAGGGCATCAACCTGGCACTGGGCGGGGCGGTGACGCTGACGGCCAGGGTCGGTGAAGAAATCCACGTCATCGCCGGAGACAAAGAGATTACCGGCAGCGCGCTGCTGATGGCGGTGGGCAGGCGCCCCGTGGTGCAGGGCCTGGGACTGGAAAAGGCCGGTATCAAGTACGGCGGCGGCGGCATTCAGACAGACCGTTTTCTGCGTACCAGCAACCGCCGCGTTTACGCCGCCGGGGACTGCCGCGGTGACCGGCAGTTCACCCACTACGCCGGCTGGCAGGGCGTGGTGGCGGCGCGCAATGCACTGCTGCCGGGCCGCGACCCCGGGGTCAAAGACACCGTCCCCTGGGCCACCTTTACCGAGCCGGAAGTGGCCCAGGTTGGCCTCACCGAGGCCCAGGCGCGAAAACGTCACGGCAGCCGGGTGGCGGTGCAGCGCCACCCCATGGCCAAGAATGACCGCGCCCGGACTGATGCCGCCACCACCGGCTTCGTGAAACTAGTATACCTCGATCACGGACGGTTGCTCGGCGCGAGTATCGTGGCGCCACGCGCCGCGGAGATGATACAGGAATGGGTCATCGCGCTGGCCCGCGGCCTCAAGCCGGAGGCGTTCGCCGATGTGATCCACGTCTACCCGAGCTATACCACCGCCAGCGTGCAGGCGGCCTATGCGGTACGCCGGCGTAACCTGTTCCAAGGGCGCTTCGGATGGCTGCTGCGCCGCCTCGCCAGGGCGGCGTGACGACACCGCTGGTCAAGGTACTGACGGAGGGCGGCGCCGGCCCCCGTCGCGTCTCAGCGGCGGCGATCAAGGCGGGGCGGGTCAGCGTCAACGGCAGCGTCGCCAGCGCCTTCAGCCAGCCGGTGGATACGGCTCGGGACACCGTCCTGCTGGACGGGCAACCACTGACCCCGGCGGCCACCCACCACACTTACATCATGCTGCACAAACCGGCGGGCGTGCTCTCCACCACGCATGACGAACGCGGGCGCCAGACAGTGCTTGATCTGATCCCGGCAGAGTACCGCGGGCGGCACCTTTTCCCGGTGGGACGGCTGGACCTGGACAGCACCGGCCTCTTACTACTCACCGATGACGGGGCCCTGACCCACCGCCTGACGCACCCGCGTTACGAACACCAGAAAGAGTATCTCGTCAGCCTGGCGGCAGCACTGACCACCGCCCAGATACGCCGCGTCACCACAGGCATAGAGCTTGAGGACGGCATCACCCACCCGGCGCGCTGCGAGCCGGTCCCCGGGACGCTCGCGAACCGTTACCGCGTGGTGCTCCACGAAGGACGCAAGCGCCAACTGCGGCGCATGTTCACCGCGCTGGGGCACCGCGTGCTGGCACTGACGCGCGTGCGCCTGGGCACGCTGCAACTGGGTGACCTGGCGCCGGGCCGCGCCCGCGAACTCACCACGGCTGAAATTGAGGCCCTTAGATCAGCCTGAGGCCGGGGGTCGGTTTCAATCCTCGACGGTGCCGGCTTGGGTCTTGCGGCGCACCAAGCGTACCGCCCGGCGGTAGTAAAAACGCCGGAGGGTGTTCAGGTTGTGCCAGCGCCGGGACAACGGCGCCGGGACGGGGAAGAGCACCGGGAACCGCTGGCGCAAAATGAAGAGCAGGCCGATGAAGAGCACGGTGTGCACACCGAAGACCACCGGCCGCGTCATTAGGTAATAGAGCATGGTGTCATGCATCAGCGGCGGGGAGAATCCCAGCCTGTACGCCAATTGCTGTATCACCCAGAGGGAGTCCCAGAGCCCCCAGGCACACATGGCGCCCAGCCAGTAGCGGCGGAAAAAGAAGAGCCAGACCGTGATCGAGGCCGCGATGATCAGGATCAGACCGAAGTTATCAAGCTCCCAAAGGCCCTCGAAGCCGGTCCAGCCGGCGA
>CAZPSW010000088.1:0-6448 GCA_964589255.1 uncultured Dehalococcoidales bacterium | reverse complement strand
CCTGGGTGAGAATGTGCTACTGCTGGAAGCGGACGTGTTCTTTGACCAGGAGTTGATCGACCGCCTGCTGCGTGATAGCGGTGAGAACCAGGCCGCGGTGGTGCGGCACCAACCGTGGATGTCCGGCACCGTGGTTCATCTGGGCGACAATGACAGGATCGAGGCCCTGGTAGGGGCCAGCCGTCAGGGTCCCGGTTACGATTACTCGGGCACCTTGAAAACGGTCAACGTGTACCGTTTCGCCGGTGATTTTTTGCGGCACCGCTTCCTGCCCCGCCTGGATGATGCCATCAGCGCCGGTCACGTCAATGACTTCTATGAGACGATACTGCATGAACTGTGCCGCCAGGCGGAACCGGCCCTGACCGCGGTGCGCTGCGACGACATCAAGTGGTTTGAGATCGACAACCAGGATGACCTGAGCGCCGCCAACTACCTGTTTGCGGACCAAAAGCAGCGCTACGATTTTATCTCCGGCCTCCACGGTGATTACTGGCGCTACGATTTCGTGGACCACGCGCTGCTCTACAATCTCTATTTTCCGCCGCCGGAGATGCTGCGCGAATTCGCCGATACGATGCCGCAGGTGGTGCTCAACTACCCCAGCGCCCAGGATCAACTGGCGGCATTGATGGGAACGCTGATCGAGCAACCGCCGTCACGAATCGTAGTCGGCAACGGGGCTTCCGAGTTGATCAAGATCATCGACCGTAGGCTCGGGCGGCGGCTGATACTGCCGCTGCCGTCGTTCAACGAGTGGTTCAATGCCGCCCCGCCCGGCGGCGTCGCCGGGTTCGCGCTGGCAGCGCCGTCTTTCCAGTTGGACGTGGACCGGTTTGCGGAGGAGGCCATCAGCCGGGGCGCGGAAATCGCGATTGTCCTCAACCCGAACAATCCGACTTCTCTGGCGGTGCCGAAAGATGACCTCATCCGGCTCACCAAACAGCTGGCCGAGAAGGATATTTTACTCATCGTCGACGAATCATTCATCGACTTCAGCGCAGATGCTCCGGGCATCACCCTGGAAGGTGAAATCGCGCGCTACAAAAACCTGGCCGTGATCAAGAGTTTGAGCAAGTGCTACGGCATCGGCGGCCTGCGGCTGGGCTATCTGCTTACCGAGAACCAGCAGTTCGCCGCGGCGGTCCGGGCAGAACTGCCCATCTGGAACATCAACGGCTTTGCCGAGATGTTCCTCCGGCTGGCGCCGCGCTACCGGCAGCAGTTTGTGCGCAGCTGCCAGCGCGTCAGGACGGCCTGCGATGACCTTCACCGGAGCCTCAGTGCCATCCCCGGACTGAGCGTCTACCCGGCAGATGCCAACTTTGTCCTCTGCCGTCTCCCGGACGGTTCGTTGAGCGGTCCGAAACTGACCGAAAGGTTATTCATCGAGCACAACATCCTGATCAAGCACTGTGCTGGTAAGACGATGCCGCAGGCTGACCGGTACGTCAGAATAGCCTCCCGTACCATGATCGAGAATCACGTCCTCGCGGAGGCGCTGGGGAGCATTCTCTCCGGGAGAGAACGCTCCGTGTGTGGTGGCGATCATATCTGATCGGTGCCAACGTCAGCGGGTACCGGCAATTCCGCAGCATGAGGCCTGGAATCGTGCCGGGCCAAGGAGAAAGAATATGGCAACGAGTAGTGGCTCAGACGAAGCTGCCCTGGAATATACCTGGAAGTACAATCCACCCATGGACCCGACCGAAGCCGCGCGTAATCTCAAGGAAGTGAAACAAGTCCTGGATCAGCTAAAGGTGGTGTTTCTGCTGGAGTCCGGCACCTGTCTGGGTGCGGTCAGAGACCATGCCTTCATCCCCTGGGACGACGACGTGGATCTACTCGCAGTGATCGGGCGCAACGGTCTGACAGAAGCGTCGGTGGACGCGGTGACGACAGCCCTCAGGGGGCGGGGATATTTCGTCAGAGAGATGGACGGGGCCTACGCCTTAGCCAGAATGACGATGAAGAACCACGTCAGGCTGGCGTTGGGATTCGTGCGTATCGTTGATGGCTACGTCTTCGCCTATCCCGGCATTCGGCTGCCCGCCAGACTGTTCATCGAACCCAAAGAGATCAAATTCTTGGGTGAGAAGTTCCTGGTGCCGAATCCACCGGAGGAATACCTGCGCCTGAAATACGGTACGGAATGGATGGTACCGAAGAAGGCGGGAGCCTATGAGAAGGACGTGGTGGAGAAGATTCCAGCTGGGAACCTGGTGGGCCGGCCCAGCAGCCTGAGAGTGCTCGACGATGAGGGCAGGCCAGTGTCCGGTGCCGAAGTAGTACTTGTCGGCGGTGGTCGTTCCAGCACCGACGGATTCGGATACGCCGAGATTATTCTGCCGGGTGCGGACTGGTACGCCTTGATCATCAGATACCCAGGACATGAGCAGGTACTCTACACGGAGCAACTGGAGCCGGATAGGGCCTACGTGTACCGGGCGGACTCCGCATCAACGGCAGTTGGCCGTGCCTCGGGTGCCGTCGGAACCCTGGGCAACCTGCTGTCACCCGAATAATCGAGGCCGCGTGCGAACTCCAGCCCGCGGTGGCAGCCCTGGTAAGAGCGGCATCACGGCGGGCCGGAATTGGAGGCTAATATTGGAGAATAATGGTGCCGCAAGCCGGCCGTTACGTCAGAATCGACTTCCGTACCATGATTCTGTACGATGCCCCCGCCGAGGCGCTGGGGAGCATACTTTCCGGGAGATAGCGGCAGGATGAGTGATTCCGGTCAGCGGCCGGCGGCGAATCTCCACCATCCCGAAGCCAGCCACCCTGCGGTCAGTGGGGAAAACGCCAGGCCAACCATCCTTTCATTTGTCACCGATATCCCCAACCTGGTGACCCTGCTCGGATCGAGCGGTGGCGTGCTCGGGATCTATTTCGCACTGCTGGGGAATTTCCCGGCGGCCATGATCGCGATGCTCTGGGCGGTGCTGTGCGACTGGTATGACGGCCCCGCCGCCCGCCGCATAAAAGGCAGAAGCGAGACCGTCAAATTATACGGTGCCAGGCTGGATTCCTTGGTGGACATCGTCAGCCTGGCGATCTGCCCCGCCATGATCCTGCTGAGCTATGGAGACTTCAGCCCCTGGTTCTTCCCGGGGGCCCTGGCGATAGTTATGGCGGGCGTGGTACGGCTGGCCTACTTCGACACCTTCGGTGTCGATCGTGACGGCACCATCGCCGGTCTGTCGCTGGACATCACGGCGCTGGTGGTCGCATTGCTCTTCGTGCTAGACGGGGTGCTGAGCCACGATGCCTTTGCGGCCCTGCTCTACGCCACCATCGTGACCCTGGCATTCCTGCATGTGGCGCCCATCCGCATGCGCAAGATGACAGGCCCCTGGTACGCCGTCATCACCGCCTACGTGCTGATACTGACGGCGGTGTACGCCTGGATATTATTGGCCCGGTAACACGGTACCCGGCCGGGCAGACGGGCAAACCTCGTCGGGGCGGAACTTCATTCTATTGCCCGAGAATTAACCCTTTCCTGAAGGCTACCCCTTTTTGATGGCGGAGTTATTCTTATCAGTCAAGAGAGAGCGAAACCTAAACGGCACGCCGAAACCAGGGGGTCGATTGCGTTCAGTCGCTGATAAAACTATTTCCCCTTCCCAAAACAACAAGGTCGTAGGGTGAAACTCTACAAAAATCAAGGGCGGGCGGGTGGGATGACAAGAGGTTTCACCCGGAGCGGAAACAGCGGATCACGGGGATAGGGCATCCAAAAGAAAAGGCCCGCCCCACGGACGAGCCTTACGGATTAACCTGACACCGGTAATTAGCACAGCTCTTTGACCTTCTCAATCAGGGCGGGCAAAACCTTCTTCCAATCCCCCACCACCGCATAACGCGCCCGCTTCATGATGTTGGCCTCGGCGTCCTTGTTGATGGCGATGATCGTCTTGGCGCCGGAACAGCCGGACATATGCTGCGAAGCGCCGGACATACCGATGGCGAAGTAGACATCCGGGGCCACCACCTTGCCCGTCAGGCCGATCTGATGGCCCACCGGCACCCAGCCGTTGTCACACGGCGGACGGGAGGCGCCGACGGCACCCTTGAGCAGCCCGGCCAGTTCGTAGAGCGGCTGGAAGTTGTCCGCGTTGCCAATGCCGCGCCCGCCGGAGACGATCACGCTGGCGTCCTCCAGCTTGATGCCTTCGACCTCTACCTTGACCTTGTCCACCACTTTCATGCGCAGCGCTGCGGCGTCAATGCCGGCCGCGACGTTGATCACCTCGGCGGCATGGGAATCATCCCGCGCCAGCGGTTCCAGTGTCTTCACGCGTACGGTGGCGATCTGGGGGTCGCTATCGGCGGTGTAGACGGCCAGGGCGTTGCCGCCGTAGACCGGTTTCGTCTGCTCCAGGCGCCCACCGGCCAGCTTCAGATCGACACAGTCCAGGGTGGCCGCCGTCTGTAGCTTGAAGGCGAGGCGCGGCGCCAGATCCCGCCCGATCGCGGTCTGGCCCATCAGGATGATCTGCGGCGTGGCCGCGGCCACCACCTTTGCCATGGCCAGCGAATAGGCCTCGTTCTGGTAATCCTCGAGGGCTCCATCATCGACGACGTAGACCTTGTCCGCGCCAAATGCGGCGGCGTCTTTGGCCAGGCCCGCTACGCCACTACCCAGGATCACCGCGGTAAGCGGCACCCCGAGTTCGTCAGCGAACTTGCGGCCACCGCCCAATAATTCGGTGCCGATCCCTGCCAGGGCACCGTCAACCACTTCACAATAAGCCATTACCTGAGACATTCAGATACCTCCAAAAAGAGTCGTCCTGACTAAATCACTTTTTCTTCACGGAGTTTGGCGGCCAGGTTGGCACCGGCTTCCTCCGGGGTGTCGCCGGCGATAATCTCAACCTGGCTTTCGATGACCGGCTGGAAGAGCCGCATCATTTTGGCGCGCCGCCCCGCGGCGCCGATCTCACTGCTGGCGACGCCAATGTCGGCGGCGCTCCAGACGGTGGGCTCCTTTTTCTTCGCCGCCATGATGCCCCGGATGGTGGGGTAACGCGGCTCGCCGACCTCATTGCTCACGGTGAGCAGGGCCGGCAACTTTACTTCCAGCACGTCATAGCCGTCGGCGGTGAGTTTCTGCACTGTGGCGCTACCGCCCGAGACCTCGACCTTCTGCACCAGCGTCACCGCGGGCAGGTCCAGCATCTCGGCGAGGCCGGAACCCACCTGACCAGAGTTCCAGTCCGACGCCTCGCGGCCCACCAGTACCAGGTCATATTGGCCGATCTTTTTGATCGCCGCCGCCAGTGCGGTGGCGGTGCTGAGACTGTCGCTGTCAGCGAAGGCGGGGTCCTCCAGCAATACCAGTTCGTCGGCGCCCATGGAGAGCGGCTTCTTGACCACGTCACGGGCGTGGGAGACGCCCAGCGCCAGGGCCGTGATGACGGTCTCCGGCTGTACGTCCTTGATCTGTAGCGCGGCCTCTACGGCGAACTCACCGTAAGGGTCGATGACCTGGGAAACGGTGGCCGGGGTCTGCATCGCGCCACCGGCAGTGTCAACCTTAAAACTCGCCGGGGGCGCCTCCGGGTCAACCACCTGCTTAACGCAGACGATGATGTTCATGAGAGCCTCCCGAAATGGATGATGGGACACAACCCAGGTCTTCAGTCTAGCACCGGTCAGGCTGGAGTGTCAAGGAAATTCAAACGAGCGTCAGGTTAAAATTCCAGGCGTACCACACGCTTCCGTCCCGCCAGGTCGGTGAGGATTTCGAGGCGGGCTTCGGGGTGGTCCCAGCGCAGTGTTTGCGCCACCACCGCCACCTGTGCCGGGCCGACTTCGAGCATCAGGCCACCACCGGGCTTGAGGAAATCCGAGAATCCCCCCATTAGGCGGCGCACCACCTCCAGCCCGTCGCCGCCACCCGAAAGCGCCGTCAGCGGTTCGTAATCACGCACCTCCGGCGGCAGTGAGGCCATTTCGGCGGCGGTCAGGTAAGGCAGGTTGGCGAGGATCAGGTCAACCGGTCCCGGCAACCCGCTCAGGAGGTCACACTGCAGCAGCGTCACCCGAGCCGCCACGCCGTGCCGCCGGCAGTTGTGATTGGCCACCGCCAGGGCGGGGGCGGAAACATCGGCGGCAAAGACATTGGCCCGCGGCAGGTACCGGGCCAAGCTCACCGCCACCGCCCCGGAACCGGTACCGACATCGACGATGGCCGGAGCCGTCATCTCCGCGCAGCGGCTGATGGCCTCGCTCACCAGCAGTTCCGTCTCCGGGCGCGGGATCAACACTCGTGAGTCGACTTCAAAGTCCAGGCCGTAGAACTCCCGGTGCCCCACGATGTAGGCCGCCGGCTCCCGGTTCAAACGGCGCGCCAGTAAATCCCGGAACCGGGTCCCCTGCTCCATGGTGGCGTCCTCACCGAGGCAGGCGTAAAGGGTGGCGCGGTCATAGCCCAGCA
>CAZPSW010000087.1:6261-6528 GCA_964589255.1 uncultured Dehalococcoidales bacterium | reverse complement strand
TTACCGCTTTTTTATCTCAAAGAAATTAAGGTGCTCGACCTCAGTGGTAACCGCATCACCAGCGCCTGGTACCTGTTGCAGAACGTGACGCTGGGAACCGGCGACGAGATCATCCTGAACGGCAACCCTCTGGCGGGGATTTCACTGGCGGAATACATCCCGGCCTTGCTGGCGCGCGGCGTCAAATTACGCTTTGACGGACCGCCACCCGTGCCGGATACCGCGCCGGCCATGACGCCAGCGCCGCTACCTGCCGCGCCACCTGCG
>CAZPSW010000087.1:0-6251 GCA_964589255.1 uncultured Dehalococcoidales bacterium | reverse complement strand
CCACCGCCCGCCGCGGCGGCCTCGCCGCCGTCCGCGGCGCCGGCCCCGGCACCCTTACCGCCGGTGACCACCGGTCTGTCCGACGGGGTCACGGCCATTCTCGGTGGGCTGGGTGGAGGCCTCGGGGCGCTGCTGATTGTCTTCGGTCTCTACCGCTGGCGCCGCCGTTCTAATCCGGGTCTAGGGACAACCCCACCGGGCAGTGGTCCGAGCCATACACCTCGGGGTTGATCCAGGCGCCGGTGACCCGCGGCATAAGGTCCGCCGAGACCCAGAAATAGTCCAGCCGCCAGCCGACGTTGCGATCCCGGGCGCACGTCTTCATGTCCCAGTAGGAGTAGTTATCGGGTTCCGGGTGCAGCGCGCGAAAGGTATCGATGTAACCGTGGGCCACCAGCTGGTCAAGCCAGTCTCGCTCCACCCGCAGAAAGCCGGTGTTCTGAGTGTTGTCTTTGGGCCGCGCCAGGTCTATTTCCTGGTGGGCGGTATTCACGTCCCCGGTGATGATGACGCTGCGGCCCGCTGCCCGGAGGCCGTCGGCGTAGTCCAGGAACCGCCGGTAAAATTCCAGCTTGTAATCAAGGCGTTTCAGGCCCATGCCGCCGTTGGGGAAGTAGGCGCCGCAGAGCGTGAAACCGGGGTATTCGGTGGCGATCATGCGCCCCTCGGTGTCCAGGCCGCGGCCCGGAAATTCGTAGCTCACCGAAAATGGCGCGGCAAGGCTCAGGGTGGCCACCCCGGCATAACCCTTGCGCTCCGGGTAGTTCCAGTAGGCGTGGTAGCCTGCCGGATCGCGCAACTCAGCGTCCAGTTGTTCCGGACGCGCCTTGGTCTCCTGAAGGCAGAGGATGTCCGGCTGCGCCGTCCCCAACCAGTCAAGGAAGCCCTTTTTCTGCGCCGCGCGGATGCCGTTGACATTCCAGGAATAGAGACGGATTTCACTCAAGGCGTGCCTCCCGACACGGATTATAGCACAGGGGCTCCTTTATGCCACCGCCCAGGCAGAGTAGAATAGGGGTGTCACAGATAGCATCCAGGAGGGATCATGACGCGTCGCCGAAAACGCCGCTCAGCGCCGCCACCGCGTCAGCGGCTGAGGCTGTTAATACTGTTGGTGAGTGTCACCGTGGTCTTCGTGGTGGTGCTGCTGGTGGTGCGTCAAGTGGCGGGGTAAGAAATGGTCGGGGTGAGAGGATTTGAACCTCCGACCTCTTGAACCCCATTCAAGCGCGCTACCTGTCTGCGCCACACCCCGTACCCAAGCCAAAAGTCTAGCACATAATCCGGCGTGGAGGCAAAGCACCGGGCTGCCTGCCGGCTTCAGCCGAGGTAGATCAGTGTCACCCCGCCGACGATCAGCGCCGTCGCCGCCAGACGCAGCATGAAGGTCTTGCGTCCCCCGTGCCAGCGTCCGTAAGACGGTATCACCAGGCTGGCCACCACCGCGAACATGAGCACGAAGAAGGGACGCGACGTGTTGATCGTGGAGACCAGGGACACCGGACCGTTGGCGATGGCGATGAAGAGCATGATGGCGCCGAAGATGCCGATGCTTTCGTTGACCGCCACCAGCGCCAGAGTGGTCCAGCGCGCCGGCATCGCCAGCAGTTGGGCCCAGGTGTGGCGCCGCAGGCCGACGCCGAGGAAGAGCACCGCCATGATGGTGGCCGCCAGCCAGTAGAGCTGCCAGAAGTTGACATAGTTCAGGGCGTATTTCGCGGTCACGTCCGCACCGGCCAGCATCAGGCTGGCCAGGATCAGTTGGAAGAATGATGAGCCCAGGCGTATCTTGCCACTACCCCCGCGCAGGGAGGTCAGCACCGCGCCGCTGACCACCAGGCAGATCGCCAGCCAGTCAATCCAGAACAGGTGCTCGCCGAGCAGCGGTACCGCCATCAGGGCCACGAAGACAGGGTAGGTGTGCACAACCGGGACGACCCGTGAGACTTCCTCGGTGCGCATGGTGTAGAGCGCGATGGTGATACCGCCGACGCGCAGCAGGTTGGCCCCCAACGCGGCGGCCAGCGGCCAGCCGCCGAAGCCCGTCGGCAGCGGGTGCAGCGTACCGATGGTCACCGCGAAGACCACCATTACCAGGCCCACCGGGATGAAAAAGACGCGCAGGCCGGGCATACGTTTTCGGATCAGGTGGCTGTCAATGGTGTTTACCAGACCGATGCTGGCGGCGGCGATGATGGCGGCGGTGGCCCAATCTATTGACACGTCACCAGTGTACAACATTGGGGTGGGATTGTGAAATGGGGCGGGTTACCACTGGAGGCATTAACAGAAGATACAACCCTTTTCTTCAGGCCAAACCCCATCCCCTTGATCCCCTTCCCCTGAGAAGGGGAAATAGTTTTCGTAAGGGGCTGCGCCCCTTGAACCCCATTTGGACTTGGGACGGGGTAAATACAATAAGAGGCTGCGTCTCTTTAACTTTTTTAGGTTCCGGCTGCGCCTCGTTGCGAGGAATGGGAATAGTTATTGCGAGAGGCTGCGTCTTTTTGACTCCCTGGGTTACGCCGTCGGCATTATAAAGTCCCAGAGTGAAACCCTACAAAATAAAGGGCGGGCGGGTGGGAAACAGTTCTAGAACCAGCCGAAGGGTACCGGCTTGCGGTAAACACGCCAGGTAAAGACCGCCGCCGCCACCAGGAAAACGGCCACCAGCCAGGGCGCGTAACCCCACATCACCCTGACCCCCATGATCAGGCTCGTCAGAACCAGGAAAAGACAGGAACCCGCCAGCCGCTTGCGCCGTCCGCGCCAGGCCAGAAAGGCCGGCTTCTTATCCGCGGGTACGTCTTCACCGGGCTGCCAGCCCGCCAGCAGACCCTCAATGTGCGGCTGGATGGTGAAATGGATGTAGCTCAACAGGCTCACCAGCGTCACGAAAGCGACCAGTTTTACGATCAACGCCCAGTCCGCGAAGATCCAACCCTTGTCCCATGTCAGCAGCAGACCGGTGGCGAGGATCACCACCAGGTAACCGTAACAGCGACGCGGTTGATTCTTGAGGATGTTCTCCAGGTACCGGTCGGTGTTGTAGTTCGGTGCCATGCCAAAACGGCCCCGTTCGCCCACCGCCAGCAGCGCATAGAGCGGCGCCGCCATGAACAGCGTCGCGATCAAGTGTAACAAGAGGACGGTGACGTGCACTTCCGAGGACAAGCTGGGCCTCCTTCATTTTACCGCCGCCACAACCGGCACCGGACGATACGGGTAGCCGGGCACGGTACCGTTGTTGCAGGCGATATTACACCCCCGGGCGCCTGGATGTCAAACCGGCGCCGGGTGCCCGCCACCGGATCGACAGAGGGCGATATGAGCGGTCAGACAAGCCGGAATACAGAAACCGGGCCCCAACTGGCGGCGGAGATGACGGGTAGGATTAACGGCGGCGGGGCGGTATCAAGCGGCGTCTGGCGGTGACTGAAGACTCGGGGTTATTCGTCGTCCATGGTGCGGTAGAGCAGCTCCGCGCTGTCTTTCGCCTTGAGTACCAGCCGGTGGCGCCCCACGATGTCCCCCTGCGCCGCGGTGATCTCCTCGATATCCTCAAAGACCGGTGGCAGCGTTTCTCCCGCCACCGGCTGGCGTTCACGCCAGAGCTGGAGCGCCCGCGTGGCGTCCCATGGCAGCACCTCGATGTGCGCGTCCCGCGGCTTGAAGACCACCGCCGGCAGGGTGGTGCCGCAGCCCCAGCAGCGCGTCGCCTGGGCCGCGGCGGTGGCGGCGTCATAGCCCAGGCTGACCTCGTCGAAGTTATCTCTCTGGCTGACTGATAATTGCGGCGGCGCCAGGCTGTGGTGCCGCGCGTCCGGCAGGGCAATGGCGACCGGCGGTGCCTGTCTGCCCGCGGCGAGGTCAAGGCCCCGGAGATAACGCTGCACCGAGGTAGCGGCGCGCTTACCCGCGGCCACTGCCAGCACCACGCTGGTGGGGCCGCTGACAGCGTCCCCCGCGGCGAAGACGCCGCGCAGACCGGTGGCCAGGGTCACCGCGTCCGCCTCGATGGTGCCGCCCGCGCGCCGCGGTAACTCCGGGAAACCATCCGTGGCGCGCTGGCCGATGGCCACCAATACCGCGTCCACTGTCAGTGACCCCATGTCCGTGTGGTCCAGCTGCGGCGCGAATTTACCCCCGCCGTCGAATACCGTCAGGCAGACCGATGTCCCCAGCGTCAGGGCGCCGTCGGCAGCGGCGCTAATGGCGGTGACACCACGGCAGTCCAGCACAGTGACGCCCTCGCGGGTGGCCGCGGCGACATCTTCGTCTTCGGCGGGCATGCGCTCCACACAGGTGAGGTCACCGGACTCAAGACAGACCAGGTATACCTCAGCGGCACCAGAGCGGCGCGCTGCGCGCGCGGTGTCGATGGCAACGCCACCGCCGCCGATGACGGCCACCCGCGGTGGCAATGCCACCGGTTGTCCCGAATTCACCGCCGCCAGGAATTCCAGCGCCGGCGTCACCCCTGACAGGTCTTCCCCGGGGATGCTGAGGCGCAGCCCCTTACTCGCCCCGCTGGCCAGCACCGCCGCCGCGTAACCGCGCTGAAAGACAGCAGCGACGCTTTCGATACGCGTTCCGGTAATGATCTCCACCCCCAGCTGACGCAAGTAACCAATCTCATAGTCCAGCACACCCTTGTCCAGCCGGTAGCCGGGGATGGCGTGGCGCAGCATGCCGCCCGCCAGCGGGCTGGTCTCAAAGACGGTCACCCCGTAGCCCTCACGGACCAGGTCATAGGCCGCCGAGAGACCACCGGGTCCGCTGCCGATGACGGCCACTTTTTCCGGGTGGCGCAGCGCCAGTGGTGATGGCGGCGGCGTAGCGGCGGCCATATCCTGGTCCGCCATGAAGCGTTTCAGTGTGGCGATGGCCACCGGGCGTTCCACCCGGCCCCGCTGACACTCGGACTCGCAGGGGTGGGTGCAGACGCGCCCCAGCACACCGGCCAGGAAAGAGGTCGCCCGGAAGCGCGCCAGCGCCGCGGGCACGTCACCCTCGTTGATTAAGTTGACATAACCTTCAGCATCAGCCTCGATGGGGCAGGCCAGGCGGCAGGGGCCGTAGCCGGGTCTCGCCTCCAGCCGCCGCGGGTTGCCGTAACGCCTGATAATATCGTCCAGCGGCCCGAATTCCAGTGCCCGCATGGAACAGCTCAGCACGCAGAGCGGTTGCAGCCCTTCCTCGAGACGATCCAGGCACATGTCGCACTTCAGCATCTTTTGCCCCGGCGCATCGTCCGGGTACTGCGGGGTGCCGTAGGGACAGGCATCCCAGCACTTGCGGCTGCCCTGGCAACGCGCCGCGTCAACCAACACCGCACCGTAGCGCTCTTCCTTGCGAATGGCGTCATTGGGGCAGGCATTACGGCAGACCGGTTCGGCGCAGTGAAAGCACATGATCGGCAGTATATGCAGGCTGACGTTGGGGAAGGAATCCGTTTCCCAGGTATAGACCCGCATCGGCTTGGCGGGCCCCGGTGCGATATCCTGCCATTGCTTGCAGGAGACGGTGCAGGAGTTGCAGCCGATGCAGCGGCTGAGATCGATAAAAAAGCCGTGCTGTGTCACGCTTCACCCCAGTAGAGTGCCACTTCCGCCAGCGTGGTGGCGTGGGCCGCGGCGACGTATGATTCGTCGTCACCACCCATCAGCGTCGAAGCGGCGCCGCCGAAGTCGGTGCCTGCGGCATCAGGGTTGTAGCGGGCGCCATTCCGTATCACGACCAGCCCCGGCATCAGCCGGGAAGTGACGTAGGCGGGCAGCACCGTGTGGCCCCGGTCATTGTAGACGCTGACCCGGTCCCCATCCCGGATGCCGCGCCGCGCCGCGTCGGTAGTGCTGATCCAGACGCGGTGTGAATAGACGTGGTTCCGTAGCCATTCGTGCTCCCAGAAGAGGTAATGCACGCGGTAGCGGGCGTGCGGGGACATCACCATCAACGGATACTGGCGCGCCAGGGGGTCATCCATGCCGCGCACCGTTTTCTCGTAGATAGGGGAGGGTTGCAGGTTGCCCCAGTCGCTGGCCAAGTTGTCATACATGCGGCCCAGGTGGTCGTAATGTTCACCGGTGCCCCGGTTATCCTCATCCGCGAGGTAGCGGCTGAAGATCTCGATCTTGCCGCTGGCGGTATTGAACGGCTTACCCACTTTCATCTGGGCGTCCCAGCCGGTGAACGGTAAGTCGTCGATCTCGTCACAGTTGATGAACTGGCCTCGCTTGAAGTCCTCCCAG
>CAZPSW010000086.1:0-6555 GCA_964589255.1 uncultured Dehalococcoidales bacterium | reverse complement strand
GGTGCGGCCGCAGGGGTCTTGAGGATCATAGAGCCGACCGGTGCCGCTTCGCGAGGCCATTTCCTGGGCACAGGCGAAATTGCGGGCGGCGCCGAGTGCTCCGATTGCATCGAGACGATCGGAATCTTGCAGGATGGCTCCCAGCGGCGTGGTCGGGGCCAGACCACGGGACCAGCTCGAGGTTCGCACGGCCTCCACGATGGCCTCGATCTCTCCCGGCGTCAGCCGGTTGAAAAGGCCGAAGCGCTGGAATTTTTCAGCGGGGCGGGCGGCGTTGTAGTCGTCGGCCCAACCGGAACAGTCGGGCGCCAGCGAGATACAGAGCGTGGCGCCGTTGTCATGCACCGCGTCGATAAGGTCATAGAGCCGGGGGTTCCTTTCCTCGCTCCAGTGGGCGCTGGCCCATTTCATGCGCCCCGAGGCCCGCTGCGCGTCGTGCCTCGCCGCCGCGTGAGGCCGTGCCCGGTGCCGGGCGGGGCTTTTTTCGAATGGGTCAGCGAACATGTGCACCGGCATCAGCATGCCGCAGCCACCCCGAGCGCGCCGCGCGTAGGCTTCGATCGTCTTGTCCGACGTTTCCCCAGAGGTGTGGTTGAAGGAAAAAGCCATCGGCGGGAAGATGATACGGTTTTTCAGTTCCAACCGGTTGATACGGCCCGGGGAAAACAATGTCTCGTACTGGTTCGCCGGTACCATCATCTGAAAACCATCCGCCGGGAATTTTCGGCGCGCGCCGAAGTACACCGCAAGGATACCACCAATCGTATTCCGGCGAAAGCCCCGACCAGCGGTGGTTTACCTTGAGGTATCGTTAGGGCTATAGGTGTCCAAAAGCACATAAACAATCTTCGCCTGTCGACAACTTGTTTTAGTTTCTGCCGGAGTATTGAGCATTTTGGAGTAACCGGACACATAACGAGGCGCTTCTTTTGTGGGACACCATTTGTGCAAGAAAATAACATGGAATACTCGGAAGCGCTTGGCCTTTAGATTACATGGAAAATGGAATGGGTGAGGAAAATAATCAAATATTAGAATGGTGGGCGATGGGGGACTTGAACCTCCGACCCCCTGCGTGTGAAGCAGGCGCTCTAACCACTGAGCTAATCGCCCTCCTCCATGGATTATATCTCACCGGCGGACGGCTGTAAAACCGGAACCAGCCTGAAATCGACCGCGGCTGATGAGCGCTGCCGTGAAGTATAGACCCCAATGTGTTATGATTCAGGCACCTAACCCAGATCATCTTGTAAAGTCCGAAACGTGCGCCCCGGCACAGGGTATCAGAACCATTCATGATTGACGGCACAAAAATCGCGGCGGTGGTGCTGGCGTACCGCGTGGAGAACCAGATTGCCACCACCCTCCTCAAGATACCCGAGTACATCGACCGGGTGTACGTGGTCGACGATGGCAGTCCCGACGATACCGCCGGCCAGATCAACCTCTGTCTGACCGACAAGATCACCCTGATCCAGCATCCCGAAAACCAGGGGCCGGGGGCGGCGCTGCGTACGGGATACCGCGCGGCGCTGGAGGCAGACGCCGGCATCATCGTCAAGATTGACGGTGACGACCAGATGGACTCGGAACGCATCATTGACCTCATCAACCCGATCCTCGCCGGCAGCGCGGACTACACCAAGGGGGACCGGCTCTCCTTATCCGGTCACTACCACAACATGCCCGCCGTGAGGCTGTTCGGCAACCGTCTGCTGACCTGGCTGACGCGCGTCGCCAGCGGTTACTGGCAATTGAACGACGCCCAGAACGGGTTCACCGCCATCTCCCGCCCGGCACTGGAAAAGGTGGACGCTCAACTATGCGCCTATTACGGCTACCTGAACATACTGCTGGTGAAACTTTCGGTCAGCGGCGCGCGCGTTTTTGACGTGCCGATGCCGTCCATCTACGGCTCCGAAAAGTCCGCCATCCGGCTCTGGCGCTACATTCCAGTGGTCAGCCTGGTGATCTTCCGCGGGCTGCTCTGGCGCATGAAAGTCAAACTGTTGCGGTCCGATGGGCGTCGATAAACCACTCAAACTACTGGTCATCCAGGAGAGTGACTGGTTGGAGAAGGGGCCGCATGACCAGCACCACCTGATGGAAAAACTGTGCCTGCGTGGGTATACGGTGCGGGTGATTGATTTTGAGGTGCAGTGGAAACTGAAAGCGGCCAGGTTCTACTCCGGACGCCAGGTCTACCGGGGCGTCAACAAGATTTACAAAGGCGCGGACCTGGAGATCATCCGCCCCGGAATCATCCAGTCCCGGCTGCCGGGCATGGACTATATCTCCCTGCTGGTAACGCACCGCGCGGAGGTGGCGCGGCAACTGAAAGAATTCCGGCCTGACGCTATCATCGGCCTCGGAATCTTAAATAACTACCTGGGGCTGATCCTGGCGCGGCGCTACAACATCCCCTTCATGCATTACTGGCTGGACCTTTATCACACCCTGATCCCGAACAAGTATTTCCGGCCACTGGGGGTAGTGGTGGAAAAACGGTTGCTGCGCGGCGCGGACTGCATAGTGACCACCAACGAGGCCATGAAGAACCGGCTGGTGGCGATGGGCGCCAAACCGGAGGACACATTTTCCATCGGGCACGGGGTTGACCTCGACAAATTCAACCCGGACGAGGTCGACGGCACCGCGGTGCGCCATAAACTAGGCATTGACCGGGGCGACAAGGTGATTACCTTCGTGGGCAGGCTCTCGCGCATCACCGGGGTGCGGGAAGTGGCCACCGAGATCGCCAAAATCAAAGACGACAAGGTCAAATTCCTGGTCATCGGCACCGGCACCCGCGAGGACGAACTGCGCCGCATGCAGACGGAATTGGCGATGGGCAGTAAGATAATCGTCACCGGACGACGGCCCTTCAGCGAAATTCCGGGCCTGATCGCGGCATCCGATGTCTGCATCCTGCCCTTTTATAACATCGAGATGACCCGGGACATCGTACCCCTGAAGGTCTACGACTACATGTGCATGGGTAAGCCAATCGTCTCCACCAACCTCGGAGGCGTGCTGGCCGAATTTGGTCGCGATAACGGCATCTATTACGTTGAAGACCCACAGCAGGTGGCCCACAAGGCCCTGGAGGTTATTAACGGCGGTGACCTGGCCCGCCTGGCGCCGGTAATCCGGTCCCGCGTCACCGATAAGAGTTGGGACGCCCTGACCGATACGCTGGAGAAAATGCTGTTGGACATGATTCGGGAGAAATCGCAGCCCAGCGCCACTGAGGAGTGAATTAAGCCACCATGAAGAACCAGTTCTACCAGAGACTGCACGTCCTCTATGAGCACCACCGCAACCTGGCTTTGCTCTATCACCTGATCTTTGGCAAACTTTACCGGCCCAGCCACCTGCGGGTATTGCTCCGTGACCTGCGGGGACAACGTGGGCCGGTGGCGGAAAACCTGATCCATGCCGCGGCGGCGGTGGGCTAGCTCTTCCAGGCACAGGACGAGACCGGTGGCGGTGGCGTGGCGGCGGACTATGGGTTCAGCTGGGGCTGGCGCTGGCCTTACCCCGAGACCAGCGGCTACATCATCCCGAGTTTATTTGATTTCGCGCGCCAGTTCCCTGAAAGTGAACTGGCCGTGCCATGCCGGGAGCGGGCCATCAAAATCGCGGACTGGCTGACCGGGATTCAATTACCGGGCGGCGGTTTCATCAGCGGGCTGGCGCCGGGGAAACGCCAGACGATGGCGAACCTGGCCTCGGCGCCGGAAAAACCATCGGCCTTTGAAACGGCGCAGATCATGCTGGGTCTGTTACGCGCCTTCGAGGAAACCGATGATAAGCGTTACCTCGAAGTGGCCGCCCGCGCCGGGGACTGGCTGGTGGGCGTGCAGCAGCCGGACGGCAGCTTCACCACCGCGCTGCGGGATACGGCGCATGCCTTTGACGCCTGCATCGCCTGGCCGCTGGCGGCGCTCTGGCGCCTGACCGGGGACGAAAAGCAGCGGCAGGCGGCGGAAATGAGCGTGAACTGGTACCTGAAGCAGCAGCGTGCCAACGGCTATTTCGATAATTGTTCCCACACCCGTGGCGAACTACCCTGGACACACGCCATCGGTTACACCATGCAGGGGTTGCTGGAGGCGGGGGAACTGCTTGAATCCCCGGTCTGCCTGGAGGCGGTGCGGCGGACGGCGGAGGCGCTGCTCAGGCTTTACTTCGTGCGCGGTTTCAAGTCCCTCTACGAGACACGCTGGGGCTTCTTGTCGGCGCGCCTCGATCAAAAATGGCACAGCCGGGACCACTTCAGTTACCAGACCGGGAGCGCCCAGGTATCACTGGTCTGGTCACGCCTGCACGAACTCACCGGGGACGTGCGCTACCTGAACGGCGCCTTGAAGCTGAACGAGGATTTAAAGTCCCGCCAGGATCTGACCTCGGGGAATTCTGGCATCCGTGGCGGTATCAAGGGCAGCCACCCCATTTACGGCCTCTACGCCACCATGCGCTATCCCAATTGGGCCGCCAAGTTCTTCGTTGACGCGCTGATCGCGGAAGAGGCCGGCATGGCGCGCCTGCGCCGTCGCTTGACTGGGGATGGGGGCAAATGACGTTGAACATCGTGCTGCTGGGCGCCAGGTCCCACCCCAAGACGCGCCTCATCGTGGCGGAATTTCAGCGCCGCGGCATCCCCATCAACGCACTATTGGAGCAGCGGCGCATCAACTACCCGCCGGCACTGGTGTTGCAATTCCTGCGCGCCGCGGCGCCGGAAGGCGGCAAATCGTCGGGACCGGGTAAGTTCCTGCGCCGGGACAACCTGATGCTGGCGCTTTACAATCCACGGTTCGCGCTGGGACTGTTACGGTGCTTGCTGCTGGGTAGCGGCGACGCGGACAAATACACCCACCAGTACGTCATCGCGGGCGACCCCCCGGTGGTGGATTTCAACCGCCTGCGCGTGCTCCAGGTTGATCATTTCAACAGCTCCGGCGCCGTGAACACGCTGCGTGGGCTGGCGCCGGACGTGGTGGTCTGCGGCCCGGCGGCGCAAATCCTTGGTAAGGAGATACTGGCGGTACCGCGGGTGGGCACCCTGAACTATCACCCTGGCGTCTTGCCCGAATACCGGGGGATGCACCCCATTGAGTACGCCGTGCTGAACGGTGACGCGCCGGGGGTGAGCGCTTATTTCGTCGATCCGGGGGTGGATACCGGGGACATTTTGATATCGAAAGAGCTTGAGGTGACGGCGGATATGAGCCTGTCCGAACTGGAAGCACAGGCCAACGAGATATCCGCGGAACTGTTGGCGGACGCGGCGGAAATGATCGAAAACGGCAACTACCAGCGACACCCTCAGCAGTTGTCCAAGGGGAAGCAGTACTTCTCCCTGCACCCCCGGCTGCGCGCTCTGGCCCAAGCCACGCTTCCGTTACGCCCGAAGCCGTGATAGTATTGAGAAATCAATATCACGAGAGGATACCGGGCGACTGCCGGTTATGAAATATACCGCTTTCACCGGTTACGTTTGCTCGCCAGCCGGAGTCGACATGGCGTACGGTTTCAAACCTTCAAGGCGCGCCAGAATGAGCTTGAGGGGCTGCAATTACTTGTTCGAGGCAGGGCGATGAAGGTTCTCCAGGTGGTTTCCTTCTTTTCACCTCAGCGGGGTGGTGGTGTCATTGCCGTGACCTATGATATTGCACGCGCCCTGGTCAAGCGTGGGCATGAAGTGACGATATACACCGGGGATTTCGATCTGGACCGTGATTATATGGATTCGCTGAAAGGCGTTGAGATCCACGCCTTTCCAACCTATCTGAAACTCCAGGGGCGCCCCTTATTCTCGCCGGGTGTGATCTTTCGGGCCCGCCGGGAACTGGCCACCTTTGATGTCATCCACACTCATGAGATGCGCAGTTTCCTGAATCTGGTGCTGTGGTATTTTGCCAAGAAATACAGGGTGCCGTTTATCGTTGATTCACACGGTGCGGTATCCGGGAATTCGCGTAGCAAGTTGAAGTGGTGGCTCGATATCATTTACGGCCGGCGTATCTTGAAGAATGCCACGCGGGTGATCGCTGAGACCGAGACGGGAGACGAAGAATACCGGAGAGCGGGTGTCAGCGGTGACCGGATCGTGAGGCTCTACCCACCGTTCCCCACGGAGGACTACGATTCGCTTCCGGCGAAGGGCGGGTTCCGCCGGAAGTTCGGTATCGGAGAACGGCCATTAGTTCTCTTTTTAGGGCGCATTGCCCGAATCAAAGGAGTGGATTTTCTGGTCGAGGCGTTTGCTGAGCTGGCGAAAGAGCGGGATGATGTGGTCCTGGCGATTGCCGGTTCCGATGACGGCTTTCGTGCCGAAGTGGAACTGAAAATTGCCGAACTGGGTATCGCCGAGCGTGTTCTCTTTACGGGGTATGTGGCCGGTGAAGACAAGAAGATGGCGCTCCTGGACGCGGACATGATGGTGCAACCCTCGGTTTACGGGCAGGGCATACCGCGGGCGGGGATTGAGGCTGTGCTGTGCGGCACTCCGGTTGTAGTCACCAAAAATACCGGCGCGGCTGAGGATAT
>CAZPSW010000085.1:0-6678 GCA_964589255.1 uncultured Dehalococcoidales bacterium | reverse complement strand
TTGAACTGGATCCAACTAATATAGACCATTATGCACAATATGCATTAATACAAACCCACATCCGGGATGGATGACTCCAGCCAAGGGAACTGAGGGTAATACAAATCGGTATTGATATAATGAATGAACGAGATTTCCAAATGATAAAAAAGAAACCGCCTATGAAGTCGAAGCTATTTGAATTCGGTCTAGATACCACGAAGATATTAGTGGTCGGCGATCTACATGGAGACCTTAAGACGTATAACGCGATTGTCGAATCTTGGAGAAAAGAACCTGATGCCCACCTGATCTTCTTAGGCGACTACGCCGATCGGGGGAGCCAGGGGCTTGAAATCCTAGAGTCTCTCATGAACTTAGCTGAGTCCCCTCGGGTTGTGCTGTTAAGGGGCAACCATGAAGATTATTTCCCGGACGGGAAGCCTCAGTTTTCACCTTGCGACCTAATATTGGAGGTTGAGGCGAAGAGAGGAAACTGGAAGAAATACTTCGGAGATTGCTTATCCACCTTTTTCAACCAACTCTATGATGCCGCCATTTTACCTAGCGAGATACTCTTTGTTCACGGTGGTATTAGTACCGCAAATGACGGTAGGGTTCAAGAACGCCAGGGATCGTGTTGGTATTATCGCACCGGACTGACTCCGATCCTGAAGGGAATGGTGTCAAAGTTGTGGTACACCGCTGACAAGAACTATTTCCCCTTCCCCCAACTCCCCGACCCCACGCCTAAATAACAACCCGACACACTTGCATTATGATTCCCGACGTGCTATACTCCGGGTAATTGAACACTTTGGTGAAAGTGGGACGGATTCCCACTTTTTTGTTGCTTGAAAATCTAGCGGAGGCAAAGGCCAGGTATGAAGAGCGATTTTCTCATCGCCATTACCCAGCTTTCAGCGGAGAAGAACCTGCCCAAAGAGGTGGTACTCGGCGCTGTTGAAGCGGCACTCGTTTCAGCCTACCGCAAGGACAATTTCTCCCCCAACCAGAATGTCACTGTCAAGATTAACCCCAATACCGGCTCGGTAGCCGTCTGGGCCGGGAAGACGGTGGTTGAAAAACCCGAGGATCCGAGGGCCGAGATGACCCTCAAGGAAGCCAAAATAATCAATCCGGACGCCAAGCTGGAAGACGAGGTGGTGGTGGAAGCCACCCCGCCCAATGCCGGACGCATCGCCGCCCAGACCGCGAAACAGGTCATCCTGCAACGCCTGCACGAGGCGGAACACAGCGCCATCTACGAAGAGTACGCCAACAAGGAAGGGGATATCCTGACCGGGGTGGTGCACCGCGTCGAACCAAAACAGATACTGGTGGATCTGGGCCGCAGCGAAGCGGTGATGCCGCTGGGCGAACAGGTACCCAGCGAACGCTACCGCGTGGGCCAGCGCCTGCGCATCTTCCTGGTTGAGGTGATGCGCACCCCGAAAGGCCCGCGAGTGGTGGTTTCACGCTCCCACCCGAACCTGCTGAGACGCCTCTTCGAACTTGAAGTGCCGGAAGTGTTCAACGGCCTGGTGGAGATCAAGGCGATTGCCCGCGAGGCCGGCTACCGCTCCAAGATATCGGTGGCCGCGAAGCAGGAAGGCGTGGACCCGGTGGGCTGCTGTGTCGGTCTGCGCGGCATCCGCATTCAGAACGTGGTCAACGAACTCGGCGGCGAGAAGATCGACGTAGTCAGCTGGCACGAGGACGCCAAGGCCAACATCGCCGACGCCCTGTCCCCGGCCCAGGTACTGCGCGTGGAACTCAACCCCGAAACCGAGATGGCGGTGGTGGTGGTGCCGGACCGGCAGCTCTCACTGGCCATCGGCAAGGAAGGACAGAACGTGCGGCTGGCCGCCAAGCTGACCGGCTGGCGCATCGATATCAGGAGCGCTTCCCAGGCGGAAGAAGAACGCCAGGCCACGCTGACACCGGCGGCCCGCGCCAAACCGGCGGCCAAGAAGACCACCGAGGCGGAACCGGTCGCCTCGGTGACCGAACCCGCGCCGGAACCGGAACCAGCGGAAGAGGTCGTACCGGTAGCCGCCGAGACCCTGGTCAGCGAGGAAGCACTGGCGGTGGCGGACGACCTGGAGCTGGAAAGACTGCTTCAAGAGGAAGGGGCCACCACCGCGGACGAGGCCGAGGCAGAAGAAGAAGGCGAACTGATTACCGCGGACCTGCTCTCTCCGATTTCATTCGACTCGGACATGGACTCCGGCGCGCCGGTGGTACGCTTCTCCGAGGACATCTTCCCCAACCTGCCGGGACGCACCGGACGCGGTGACCGCAGCCGGGGCCGGAACCGGGGCCGCGCCACCGTCAAAGGCAAAGGCAAAGGCAAGGGCGCGAGCAGCGCCGCCCCGAATACCACCGGCAATACCACGAAGCCCACAGAGAACCAAGCCAGTGGCTAGTGCCACGCGTCACGTACCGCAGCGCACCTGCGTCATTTGCCGCGACGTGTCACCGCAGCGGGAACTGCACCGGCTGGTGCGTGACCCGAAGGGCCAGGTGCGCCATGACGCCACCGGGCGGGCGCCGGGGCGCGGCGCTTATGTCTGTCATGATTGCCTGGGGCAGGAGATTAAACCGAGCCGCCTGGACCACGCGCTACGCGGGCATTTCAGCGCGGAAAACCTGTCCGCACTGCGTCTGGAACTCGGCAACGGCGCCAAAACGTAGTATAGTAGATAGCGCAAGGAGGCAGTCTTGGCAGTAACCGGCAAAAAGACAGCCACGCAGAATCACTCGGTGGAAATACCGCCGCAACTTAGCGTGCGTGAGCTTTCGGAATTGATGGAAGTAACCTCGGTGTCGCTGATCAAACAGTTGATGCGCGGCGGTATCATGGCCAACATCAATCAAGTGCTTGATTTCCAGCTCGCCGGCCGGCTTGCCTCCAGCTTCGGTTACGAAGTGCGCCGCAAGGCGGTAACGAAACGCGCCGGCAGCAGACGACCGGACTTCGACGAACTCTCCGCCGGCTCTCTCAAGCCCAGACCGCCGGTGGTCACCATCATGGGCCACGTGGACCACGGCAAGACCCGCATCCTCGACGTCATCCGCCAGACCAAGGTCATGGAGAGCGAGGCCGGCGGCATTACGCAGCACATCGGGGCCTACCAGGTGGAGGTCAACGACCACCGTATCACCTTCCTCGACACTCCGGGCCACGAAGCCTTTACCACGATGCGGGCGCGCGGCGCCCAGCTGACCGATATCGCGGTGCTGGTGGTGGCCGCGGACGACGGCGTGATGCCCCAGACACTGGAGGCAATCGACCACGCCAAGGCCGCCGGAGTGCCCATTGTGGTGGCGATGAATAAGATGGACAAGGACAATGCCAACCCGGATCGCGTGAAGCAGCAACTGGCGGAGGCCAACCTGCTGATAGAGGAATGGGGTGGTGAGGTCGTCCTGGTGCCGACATCGGCGAAAAACGGTGACGGCATCGACACCCTGCTGGAGACGCTGCTGCTGGTGGCC
The DNA here is from genome assembly GCA_964589255.1 of uncultured Dehalococcoidales bacterium. GTDB lineage: Bacteria > Chloroflexota > Dehalococcoidia > Dehalococcoidales > SURF-40 > CAZPSW01. The sequence goes on along the minus strand of CAZPSW010000085.1, from coordinate 3,198 downwards.
GAGATCGAGGACTTGAAAACGGACCCGCGCCTGCCTGCCGGCGGCGTCGTCATCGAGTCCCGCATGGACAAGCAGCGTGGTCCCATGGCCACCGTGCTGGTACAGACCGGCATCCTGCGCGTGGGTGACATCGCCGTCATCGGCGGCACTTGGGGTAAGATCAAGGCAATGTACAACTATGCCGGCAAGCAGATCAAGAAGTCCGGTCCCTCCACCCCGGTCCAGCTGCTGGGGCTGGCCAGCATCGCCCAGGTGGGGGATATCCTGAAAACGTTCCCCAGCGAGCAGCAGGCGCGCAACACGGTGCAAAAACGCATCGACGCCGCCCGCGAACAGAGCCAGGGCAGCCGCCTGCAGACGGTGCTGGACCAGATCAACAAGGGCAAGGTCAAGGACTTCAACGTGGTGCTCAAGGCAGACGTTCAGGGCAGCCTGGAGCCGATCAGAACTTCCCTGGAGCAGCTCTCCAACGAAGAGGTCAAGGTGCGCGTCATCCACAGCGGTACCGGCAATATCACCGGGAGTGACGTCATGCTCGGCGCCACCTCCTCCGGTCTGGTGGTCGGCTTCAACGTCAGCGCCGAGACCGGCGCCCGCCGCGTGGCCGACGTCGAGGGCGTCGACATCCGCAGCTACGCGGTGATCTACGATGTCATCGACGATGTCTCCAAGATACTCAGGGGCATGGTGGAACCAACCTACGTCGATGTCATCGACGGCCACGCCGAGGTACGCAACATCTTCTCCACCACGAAGAAGGGCCGGGTGGCCGGCGTCTATGTCACCGAGGGCAAGATCGCCCGCAGCCACAAGGTACGCGTGCTGCGCGGCAAGGAGATCGTCTGCGAGACCACGGTGGCCTCGTTGAAGCGCTTCAAGGACGACGCCTCCGAGGTCGCCGCCGGTTACGAGTGCGGCGTCGGCCTGAACGATTTTACCGATTACGCCGAGGGCGACATCCTGGAATTCTACCACCGCGAAGCCAAGTTCGCGGCCTGAGCCCGCCCGCCCCGAGGAGCCGTCATGCCACACCGTATGGAACGGGTCAATAACCTGATCCGCCGTGAGCTTTCCGAACTCCTCTACCGCGAAGTCAAAGACCCCCGGCTGGGCAATTTTGTCTCCATCAACGAGGTCTCCGTCTCCGCGGACCTGCGCCGCGCCCAGGTCTACGTCAGCTTCTACGGCTCCGACGAGGAAAAAGAGGCCGCGATGCAGGCCCTGCACCAGGCCGGGGGCTATTTCCACGGCGAACTGGTGAAACGCCTCAGCCTGCGCCGCGTGCCCGGTCTGACCTTCCACTGGGATGACTCGATCGAACACGGCAGCCACATCCTGGAACTGATCGAGCGCGTCAACCAGGACGAAACACCCCCCGACGCCGCTGCCTGAGATGGACGGCATCATCAATCTGGACAAGCCACGCGGCCTGTCCTCATTCGGCGCGGTGAGCCGGGTCAGACGCCTCACCGCCACGCGCAAAGCGGGCCATACCGGCACCCTGGATCCGCTGGCCAGCGGCGTATTACCGATCTGCCTGGGACGCGCCACCCGTTTCTCCCGCTACCTGGTTGACGGCACCAAGGTCTACCGTGCTGGTGTCTTACTGGGCGCCACCACCGACAGCTATGACGCCGAGGGTGAGGTCACCGACCGCGGGGACGCCGCTGCCATCAGCCGGGACGCCGTGGAAACGGCACTGCAAGCCTTCCGCGGGGAGATAATGCAGACCCCGCCGATGCACAGCGCGGTGAAGTACCAGGGGCAAAGGCTCTACCGGCTGGCGCGCCAGGGCATCACGGTTCCGCGGGAGGCGCGCGCGGTGACCGTACACCGCCTGGAACTGACCGCCTGGGCCTCACCGGAATTGACGCTGGAGATCGAATGCGGCAAGGGGACGTATATACGTTCCCTGGCGCATGACCTGGGCCAGGCGCTGGGCTGCGGGGCATACTTGCTGTCACTGGCGCGGCTCCAGGTGGGAGGGCTAACACTGGAAAACGCGGTCAGCCTGGAAATGCTGGTGGACGCCGCGGGCGCGGGCACCTTGGCGGCACTGGTACTGCCCGGGGACAGCGTCCTCGGAGGACTGGTGCCACTGGTGCTCGACGAAGCGCGGGCGGACCTGATGCGCCACGGCAGCCGTATCAGCCTGACGCCGCCCGAAGCCACCAGCGGCCAGCGCTATCGTATTTATGACGAAGACGGCGAATTCCTCGGCGTGGCGCGCCTGGAAAGCGCGGACTGCCTGAAGCCGGAACGCGTCTATCAACCGTTCCCGCCAGGCACCAGCGCGGTACCGCCTCAGGTTTGACAACCAGACTGCGGTAGCGGTATAGTGCAGACTGTCTGTGCCTTCGTCGGGCACGACTGAGAAACACGTTGGGGGAAGACCTTGGGTAAGATTAACGTCGCCGTGATCGGAGTGGGTAATTGCTGCTCCTCGCTGATACAGGGCCTGCATTACTATAAGGACGCCGCAGAAGACGAGTTCGTGCCCGGGCTGATGCACGTCGACCTCGGCGGTTATCACATCCGGGACATCAAGATCGTGGCCGCCTTCGACATCGACAAGAACAAGGTGGGCAAGGACGTCGCCGAGGCGATCTACACCCTACCGAACAACACCCTGAAGTTCGCCGAGGTGCCCAAGATGGGCGTCAAGGTGCAACGCGGCATGACACATGACGGGCTCGGCAAATACCTCTCCACGATGATCGAAAAGGCACCGGGTGAGACCGCCGACATCGTCAAGATACTGAAGGACACCAAGACCGACGTCGTCATCAACTACCTGCCGGTGGGCTCCGAGGAAGCCACCAAGTGGTACGTGGAGCAGATACTGGCCGCCGGTTGCGGGCTGGTCAACTGCATCCCCGTCTTCATTGGCCGGGAGAAGTACTGGCACCAGCGCTTCGCCGATGCCGGGGTGCCCGTGATCGGGGACGACATCAAGTCCCAGGTCGGCGCCACCATCGTGCACCGCGTGCTGACGCGCCTCTTCCGGGACCGCGGGGTGCGCCTGGAACGCACCTACCAGCTGAATTTCGGCGGTAACACCGATTTCTTCAACATGCTGGAACGCGAACGCCTGGAATCAAAGAAAATATCGAAGACCTCGGCGGTGACCTCGCAGCTGGATTATAAACTCGCGGAGGGGGACATCCACGTTGGCCCCAGCGACTATGTACCCTGGCT
>CAZPSW010000084.1:2128-6709 GCA_964589255.1 uncultured Dehalococcoidales bacterium | reverse complement strand
AAACATGATCACCTGCTTCGCGCGGCTGGACGGCCAGAGCGTCGGTATCATCGCCAACCAGCCGCGCCACAGCGCCGGGGCGATCGACATCGACGCCTCGGACAAGGCGGCCCGCTTCGTGCGCTTCTGCGATGCCTTCAACATCCCGCTGGTGACGCTGGTTGACGTGCCGGGTTATTTGCCGGGCACAGACCAGGAATGGGGCGGCATCATCCGCCACGGCGCCAAGCTGCTCTACGCCTATTCCGAAGCCACCGTGCCGAAACTAACACTGATTTTGCGCAAGGCCTACGGGGGCGCATACCTCGGCATGTGCTGTAAGGACCTGGGCGCGGACTACGTCTTCGCCTGGCCCACCGCGGAGATCGCGGTGCTCGGCGCAGCAGCCGCCGCAGAGATCATCTACCGCAAGCAACTCGAGGCCGCCGAGGACCGTCAGGCCGCACTGCAAGAACTGATCGCCGAATACCAGCGGGAATTCGCCAATCCCTACCGCGCCGCGGAACACCTGCACATCGATGAGGTGATTGACCCCGGGGAGACACGCCAGGCCCTGATCAAGGCGCTCAAGGTGTGCGGCGGCAAGACGGGCCGCCAACCGGCGCGGAAACACGGCAACATCCCGCTCTGATTGACGCCGGTACCACCTTTTTGCTTCAATGGTGGCAGTAGCGCCACCACGTGGCGCCACCCCGGCGGCGGAGAGAGATGACGAAAGAGGCAAAACAAACACCCCCCGGCCTGGCTTTCGTGGAGACCAATATCCGGGAACGCGGCAACGTGCTCGGGGCGGCGCGCGGCAGCCGCGCCGCCTGGGCCAAAGGGCGGCATTTCAACGCAGACCAGGGCAGCATCTTCTTCTCCGGCTGCGGCTACCAGTACGGCGCCCAAGTGGAATGCCTCACCTCGCTGCTGAAAAAACTGGATAAGAGCGCCCTCGGTGCGGACCTGCCGCTGAGCCTGGGTGGGCTGGCCCAGGGCTTCGGCCTGAACCCGGCGTTGCTCTACACCAAGCTCTTCGCGCGCCGTCGTGAAGAGGGCGTGCCACTGAAAGCGGCGGTGGCCGTACTCCAGGCACTGGGCCGGGACGTGGGCTACCTCGGTGAAGCGGAACCCTGTTGCGGTGCGCTGCTGCATTTCATGGGCCACGAAGAGACCTTCGCGAAGAACACGGTACGCGCCTATGAGGTCTTCAAAGAGCACGGCGTCAGGGAGATTATCAGCATCGTGCCCTCCTGCACCCACGCGCTCCGGGACCTGATGCCGCGCCACGTGCCCGGTTGGGACATCACGGTGCGCCACTTCAGCGAGGTGGTGGCGGAAGACTTGAAGACGCGCCGCGGGCACTGGCCGGAACCACAGAAGGTCACCTTCCACGACCCCTGCCAACTGGGTCGTTTCTTCGGCGTTTACGACGCCCCACGGACGATCATCGGAGCCGTCGACAACCTGGAACTGGTGGAGCCGGAGGGCACCAGCGGCGAATATTCCACCTGCTGCGGCGGCGGCGCCGGTTTCGAGACGATCTTCCCGGAACTGGCCGAGATCATCGGCGCCAACCGCGCCCGCGAACTGGCCGATACCGGCGCGGGGCTGATCCTGACGCAATGCCCCGGCTGCATCGCGCAACTGCGGGATGGCCTGAAGACTATCTACCGTGAAGACATTGAAATACTGGACCTGGCGGAAGTGGCCGCCCGGGCGCTGGAGGTGGCTGTCTGATGTCGGTTTTCTCAAAGTACAAGCAGGAGATCATGGGCGCGGCCCACAGTGACCGAATCCGCATCGCGCTCTCGCGCGCCATCAAGAGCTACCGCCAGAACACCGTCGAGGCGTTAAAGCGTTTCCCGGAAACGGTGGACCTGGCTACCGAAGTGCAGGAGATCAAGAAACGCGCCGTGCAGAACATGCCGGCACTGGCGGAGCAGGCGGCAGCCGCGATCCGCGAGAACCACGGCCACGCCTACATCGCGAAAACCTCAGCCGAGGCGCTGCAGATTATCGCCGGGCTGGTGGGCACGGGCAAGCTGATCGTCAAGGGCAAGAGCATGACCGGGGAGGAGATCGGCCTGCGGGAACACCTCGAAGAATGCGGCAACGACGTTTACGAGACCGACCTCGGTGAATTCATCATTCAAAAGATGGGCAGCCGCCCGATGCACATCCTCTCGCCCTCGATCCACGTCCCCAAGGAAGATGTCGCCGAGTTATTCACCAAGATCACCGGCGAAAAGCAACCCGCCGACATCGAGACGCTGGTGGCGGTGGCGCGTAAACTGCTACGCGAAAAGTATTTCGCGGCGGACGTGGGCATTTCCGGGGCCAACGTGCTGGCCGCCGATACCGGCACCCTGTTCATGATCGAGAATGAGGGCAACATCCGCCTCTCCACCGCGGCGCCGCCGGTGAACATCTCCCTGGTGGGCTTCGAGAAGCTGGTACCAACGCTGCACGACGCCTTCAAGGTGGCCGAGGTCACCTGGCGCTACGCGAATTACAAGATACCTTCTTACGTTTCACTGGTCAGCGGGCCCTCGAAGACGGGGGACATAGAGAAGGTGACCACCTACGGGGCGCACGGGCCGCGTGAATTCCACGTCGTGCTGCTCGACGATGGGCGCGCGGAACTGGCCGCCCACCCGGTGCTGCGCCAGACGCTGACCTGCCTGCGCTGCGGCGGCTGCCTTTACGAATGCCCCGTCTTCGCCGTCACCGCAGGCCACTTCGGGGACAAGTATTTCGCCGGTTGCGGCGCGGCCTGGGCGGCCACCGTCAGCCGTGACCCGGAGAAGGCGGCCGCCATCGCTCACACCTGCCTGTCATGCGGCCGCTGCACGGTGCGCTGCCCGATGGGGATCGACACCCCGGAGATGATGATTGCGGTGAAACGCCTCGCCGAGGGCAAGAGTTAAAGCGGCACCGAAACCCTCCCCGACCGGAGCGGCGGATGGCAATGAAAGAGTACGATTTTATCGTCGTCGGCAGCGGCATCGCCGGGCTCTATACGGCGCTGCTGCTGGGTGCGAGCGGCAGCGTCGCGGTGATCACCAAGGGCCATATCGATGACTGCAATACCCGCCTCGCCCAGGGCGGCATCGCGGCGGCACTCTCCCCCGAGGATTCCACCGAACTGCACTTCGAGGACACCATCTGGGCCGGGGGCGGGCTCTCTGACCCGGCCGCGGTACGCATCATGGTCAGCGAGGCCCCGGAGCGTATCAGCGACCTGGTCAAACTGGGGGTGCCCTTTGATACCGACGACGGGCGCATCGCGCTGACGCTGGAAGCGGCGCACCGCGTGCCGCGCATCCTCCACGCCGGCGGGGACGCCACCGGGGCGCACATCGAGGAGACACTGACGCAGCGCGTGCGCGCCGCCGAGATCCCGGTGCTGGAGAACTACCTCGTGACCAACATCACCCTTGAGGACGGGCGGGTGCGCGGCGTGCGCGCCATGAACAACTACAGCGGTGAGGTGATAGAGGTGGGGGGACGGCACCTGATCCTGGCCACCGGCGGTGCGGGCCAGCTGTTCAAGGTCACCACCAACCCCTACGTCGCCACCGGGGACGGCGTGGCGCTGGCTTTTGGTGCCGGCGCGCTGATCCAGGACATGGAGTTCTTCCAGTTCCATCCCACCGTGCTGCAACTGCCCGATACGTCACCATTCCTAATCTCCGAAGCGGTGCGCGGCGAGGGCGCGGTGCTGCTCAATGCGCGGGGCCAGCGCTTCATGCCGGAATACGCCCCCGAAGCGGAACTGGCGCCTCGTGACGTGGTCACCCGCGGCATTGTCAGGGAGATGCAGCGTACTGGCACCGACCGTGTCTACCTCGACGCCTCTCACCTCGACGTATCCGTCACCACCAGCCGTTTCCCCACCATCTACCGTTACTGCCTAGAACACGGTCTGGACATCACCCGCGAACCGATACCCACCGCCCCGGCGGCGCATTACCTCATGGGCGGGGTGCGTGTCGATCACTGGGGACGCAGCAACGTACTCGGCCTCTACGCCGCCGGCGAGACCGCCTGCACCGGCGTCCACGGCGCCAACCGCCTGGCCTCCAATTCGTTGATTGAAGTACTCGTCTTCGCGCAGCGCATCGCCGGCGCCGTGGCGCACCCACCGGAAGTGCCGCCGCCCACCACCGCCGCGGTGGTGCATCAACTCGGTGACCGCGGGCACGCCAGTGACCTGACACCGCCGCCGCAGCGGGAACCCCTGCAGGCACTACTCTGGGAGAAGGCCGGCATCATCCGGGACGGCGCCGGGCTGTCCCAGGCGGCCAGCACGCTGGCGGCCTGGCAGAACCTGCTTTCCGGGGCGGACGACCCGCTCTCCCACGAACTGGCCAACCTGGTCACCTGCGGGCGACTGCTGACCGAGGCGGCGCTGCTGCGTACGGAGAGCCGCGGCGCCCATTTCCGGGCGGACTTTCCACAACCGTCCGCGGCCTGGCAAAACCACCTGCTGCTCAAGGGGTAAGCGTAAGTAATGCGGCGGCGGAACCGGCTTTATCCGGGACGGCATAAGTGGTACCCTTTCCGGGGGCCTGCCCGCCTTCTGGAGGGACGAGG
>CAZPSW010000084.1:0-2101 GCA_964589255.1 uncultured Dehalococcoidales bacterium | reverse complement strand
TTTTTTTTCCTATCTGGCGGTGGCTTTTTCCGGTGCCGGTCTATTACATACCGGGGGTTTTGCCGGCTTTGTGGTGATCGGTTTATTCTTCTGATTGGTGGCTGAAGGACATACCGCCCGGCGGTTCGCCTGGCGCCGCACCACCAGCGCGCTTGACGCACCGGCCAAAGAGAGCCGCGGTGGCCGCGTCATTTACGTCGTTTTCAATGTCATCTGGTGGGTGCCGGTGATGCCTGCCTTTGTGGGTGCTATAAACTACCGCTGGGGTTTCATCGGCTTCGCCGTGATCAGTTTTGTGAGGCTGGCGGCCAACCTCTACCGCAACAACGTGCTCCAGGGTGAGGAGGCGGAATTCTTCCCCCTGCGGGGACTTTGACCCCCATCGCCGGCGGCCCCGTGGCCAGGCATCACCACCACCGCCAGATGTGCCGCCCGATTATTTACCCCTGCCTCAGCTCAACAGAACGAGGTGAGATCCCTTTGTTCCCACCCCCGCACCATGTTCGGGTAGGGTTTCACCCTACGACCTGACGATGGCGGGTGGGCGGGACAATATAAGGTTTCACCCGAACCGGAAACACCGGGAATCAAGGGCAGTTGGGGCGCCCCGAGACAAAAACCAATCGCTACATCGGGATTTCAGGCATCGTCACCACCCGGTCAATACCCATCGCCTCCAGGTCCTCGGGCAACCGGGGGTTATGGTAGAGGGTGGCCGCCCCCTTGCGCAGTAAAGGCAACGGCATCACATCATGGCTCAGGTGGAAAGTGTAGCGGCGGCACTCCCGCCGGCACGCCGCACCGACACTGACCTCGGTGGCCAGGGCCACGTCCTCGCAGCCATTGGCCAGGCAGAGCCGTGTGGTGGAGACGTAGACGTATGGCAGGTAGATGGAACCAGAGAGCCGTGCTAGCGTGAAATCAAAGCCCTGGAGCAGGTTATCCAGCTCCGCGCGATACACCCCACGCGCCGCCAGAAAGTCATACAGGGCCGGGTTGTTGAGATAATTGTCCCGAAAGTAATGCACTGTGGACGGTGGCAGCTTGTCGATCACGCTGAGCAGGCGCGGGCCACGTTTCATGCGGTTGAGCAGACGCCCCATCACCGGCACCAGCGCGGGGTACTCCAGATGCAGCACCCGCAGCACGCCCCATTCGTTGAAGACGACCTCGTCACCGGCATTGTCATCACGCATCAGGTCAAAGAGACACCGCAGCCGGGAGAGCGCCTCCTCGGTGACGTAAGGCGTCACCAGGGTCAGCGGCACGCCGCGCGCCCGCGCGAAGTCCAGCGCCGCGCCCAGTTCCGCCGGCTCCGGTATCAGGCGCTCGCAGAACTCCATGCCGTAGTAGAGCCTGGTATTACCGGAATGCCAGTGCGCGAGATGCTCCGAACGTGTCACGAACATCGCCTGTTCCGTCACGCCATCACCTCCGGAAAATAACAGAGGTGGGTGCGGCAGGGCCGCTGGTAAGTCTGGTGGTAGAGATCACGCGTCCGGGCGCGAAATGCCTCTCGGCCCGGCTGGTCCCGCTTCAGGTAGTCCAGCAGGGCGCGCACGAAACGCACGTCGGCCACCTTGCGCTGACTGGAGTTGCCGCGGCCCACGATCTTTCCCGCGGTAACGTTCATTTCACCCAGTTCGTAGAGGGCGCAGGCGCCGCAGGGATAATCATCGATGTGCACCGTCTCCCAGAGGTGCTGCCGCTGCCAGGGAAGGTCAATCTCGGGGACGCCAGGTTCGCATTCCACCGTGATCTCATAAGGCAGCATGCAGGCATTCTGATGCAGGGTCGGGAAATCCTGGCCGCCGAGGCCGTGCTGAAAGGTGCAGTAGCCGTCGACGAAGGGGCAGCGCGAGTTCAAGATGAACGTCTCCACTTCAATGTCCGGTACTTTGTCCCGCGCCTGGCGCATTTCCTCCAGGGTGAGGTGTCGCGGGAAGGTGATGCGCCTGGCGCCGATCTCCGCGTACTGGCGTACCGCCTCGGAATTGAAGGGCGCGCCGCCGGTGCTGACGTATAGCGCCGGCTTTTCCGGCAGCGCCGCCAGTGTCAGCAGCAGCGCCATGTCCGCCACCATCAGTGCGGTGACACCGGC
>CAZPSW010000083.1:5088-6716 GCA_964589255.1 uncultured Dehalococcoidales bacterium | reverse complement strand
GGCAAAGAGCAGGTTCACCACCGTTATGATGGCGTTGATGATATCAAACGAGTCCGTCATCGAGGAAACGAGGCCCGCCGTCTCCTCCCAGGTCTGGAACTTGAGGCCGGGGCGCAAGGCAGAGATATCCCGGATGATGCGGGGACTATCGGCATCGTCCCGCACCTTGACGTGCAGGCTCACGGCGCGGTTCGTGGAGAACGGATCGACGGTGGCGAACTCACGCTTGGTCACAAATACCTGGGTGTCCGACTGTAAAAACTCGGTGTAAAAAACGCCCTTCACGCGGTACTGCTTGCTGACGCCACCCGCGTAATTCACTTTGACCAGGTCCCCGGCATGGACCGTCTTCAAGGAACTGGCATAAAGCTCCAGGCCGGGCCGGTCCGCCCCGGCTACCTGCACCCCCAGGACAATGGCATTAAGCTCCCGGGGGACCAGGTATTCACCCTCGAATAAGGCCGGGGGGATGTCAAAAACGGCGGCGTCACGGACCGGGTCAACGCCCCGCACGACGGCGTTAGCGCGTTCCTCGCCATAGATCAGCTGCGCGCCCTGGCGGTTGCGCGCCGTCACCGCCACCACGCCGCTGACATCGTCGATGCTGTCAAGTAGTTCACTGGCGCGCTTGATCACCGGATTGTCCCCGCCTGCCTCGATGATGATGTTGGAAACGTAGGTGTCTATCAGCTTCTCATTGGCGTTGTGGACGATACCGTCGACGAGGCTGGGTACGAAGAGCAAATTGAGCGTCGCCAGCACCAGCATCAGGATGGTGAGGAAGGTCACCCCCCCGTTACCACGCCGGATCGATTTGTAGGCCAGGAAGAGCGCCACGGTGAGGCTTCTCATGCCGGCTCACCGCCCGCCGTGGCATCTTCCACGATGAGCCCGTCCGCCAGCGTCAGCCAGTGACGTGCGTACTGCCTGTCTTCAACCTCGTGAGAAACGAAGACGATGGTCACGCCGCGCTCCCGATTGATTTCGCTAAGGGTGCGCATGACACGCGCCGAGGCGCCGCTATCAAGGTTGGCGCAGGGCTCGTCGGCGAAGAGTACCACCGGCTGGTTGATCAGTGCACGCGCGATGGCCACCCGCTGCTGTTCCCCGCCGGAGAGTTCCTTGGGACGGTGCTGGTGACGCCCCTCCAACCCGACCACGTCCAGCAGTTCCGCGGCCCGCCGCCGATAATTCCAGCTGTGCCCGCCGCGCATCATGCCCGGCAAATAAATGTTTTCGTGGGCGTTGAGTTCCGGGAGCAGCGCGAATTCCTGAAAGACGTAGCCGATGGCGTTCAGGCGCAGCTTTGAACGCGCCAGGTCCGTGAGACCGGTCACCATGCGCCCCTGGAAAACAATGTGCCCTTCACTGGGACGGTCCAGCAGGCCGAGCTGGCGCAGCAGCGTCGATTTGCCGGAGCCGGACTTGCCGGCGATGCAGAGCATGTCCCCGTCCGGGACGTTAAAGGTGACGCCACCGAGCGCCGCCACCGGTACGCTGCCCATGTGGTAGACCTTTGATAGCGCCTCAACTTGCATCAGGTTAGCGGCTTCGATCACGCAACAGCCTCCCGCGTAATTGTACCATTTGGAGGGCGCACTGCGGTTGGGTGAAACCCCTTAATTATC
>CAZPSW010000083.1:0-5078 GCA_964589255.1 uncultured Dehalococcoidales bacterium | reverse complement strand
CGGTCATTGGAGGGTTTCACCCTGTGACCCGATATCGTTGTGGCGCAGCCCAAAGGAGTTAAAGAGGCGAAGCATCTTAATATTTCTTTCCCCTTCCCTGGGGAAGGAGATCAGGGGGATAGGGTTTAGCCAGAGAGAAAGTATTGGCGCCGACGGTGCCGTGGCCAAGCGCCAAGACCAGCCTGAAACACGCCGCCGCATTATCTGCCCTTTTCAGGGGTATGAGGAGCCCCACCCCAGCTTGACAATCCACCCGCTAGGCCATAACCTCGAAGGGTATGGGCAAACCCAACCCCCCGGAAAAAGACCGGCCAATATTCTTCTACGGCTATGTCATCGTCGCCATCGCATTCCTCACCATGATGCTGGTGATGGGCGTCGTTTACTCCTTCGGCGTCTTCTTCAACCCCCTGATCGTAGAATTCGGCTGGTCCCGCACGGTGACCAGCGGCGCGCTCTCCGTGACGGCGATCATGGTGGGCGTGATGTCTATCATGATTGGCAACCTCAACGACCGCTTCGGCCCCAGACGCCTGATGACGGTGGCCGGTTTCCTCATGGGCATGGGCGTGCTGCTGCTGTCACGGATCACTGCGGCCTGGCAGCTCTACCTCTTCTTTGGCGTCATCTTCGGGGTGGCCGCCGGCGCGCCGTACATCACCCAGGCATCCAGCGTCACCCAGTGGTTCGTAAAACGGCGGGGGCTGATGATAGGCATCTTCGTGGCCGGGGTGGGCGCCGGGGCGATGGTGCTGCCACCACTGGCGGGGCGCTTGATTGAGGCCTACGGCTGGCGCAATGCTTACCTCATACTTGGCGGCGTGCTGATGGTGGTGCTGATGACGGCTGCACAGTTCATGCGCCGCAGCCCGGGTGATATGGACCTGGTGCCCCACGGCGCGGTGGAAGCCGCCGCTGCGCGGGACCGGCCCGAACCCGCGCCCCTGCCCCTACGGCAGTTGCTCCGGAGCTGGCAACTCTGGGTCAGCGGACTGATCTTCTTCGCCGTCGGCCTCTGCCTGATGACGGTGATGGTACACCTGGTGCCGCTGGCCATAGACCTTAAGATCAGTCCCCTGCGCGCGGCCAGCCTGATGAGCCTGGTGGGGGCCACCAGTATCGTCGGAAAACTGCTCACCGGGTACTGTGTGGACCGCTTCGGCAACAAGTTCTCCCTGGCGATGGGTTTCTGCCTGCTGGCGCTGGCGCTGGGCACCCTGCCACTGGCCCAGGGGCTGGGCGGCCTCTACGCCTTCGCCGTTATTTTCGGTTTCGGTTACGGTGGCGCGCTGGTGCCGCAACCCACCCTGGTGGCGGAGTTGTTCGGCCTGAAAAACTACGGCGTCACGCTGGGTATCACCGAATTCTTTCTCACCGCCGGTTCCGCGGTGGGGCCGCTGCTGGCGGGCTACATCTTCGATGTCAATCGTGACTATGCGCTGGCCCTTTACATCGGCGCCGGGGTGGCCGTGGTGGGGCTGATGCTGGTCCTGCGGCTGCGTCCCCTGGCCGTCACGGGGGCCGTCACGGCGGGAGGTCCAACTGCTGCCGCTGACTGAAATACCGGGCCGCCTGGTGCGGAAGTGGGGTGGCCTCACCACGCTGGGTTTCAGCGGCGCGCACCTGGTCCACGACCTCACCACCGGGCTCTTCGCGGCACTGCTGGCCTTCATCAAGCTGGACCTTGGCATCGACTACCTCGAGGCCGGGCTGCTGCTCTCCGCCTTCACCATCACCTCCGGCTTTTCACAGATCCTCGGGGGCTGGCTGGGAGATCATTACCCACGCCCCAGGGTGATTGCCATGGGGCTCGCCGGGGTGGGGCTGACCGCCATCGCCATCAGCCAAAGCAGCCAGTTCTACGTGCTGCTGGGGCTGCTGGTGCTGATGGGACTCTTCTCCGGGGCCTACCACCCCTCCGCGATCGCATTTCTTTCGGGCCGCTACGAAACGCGGCAAAGGGGCAAGGCGCTGGCCGTGCACATGGTTGGCGGCAGCACCGGTTTTTCCCTGGCGCCCATTGTCGGGGCCCTGATCGCGGCGCTGATCGGCTGGCGCTTCGCCTTCCTGGCGCTGAGCCTGCCGGTACTGGTCGAGGCGCTGCTCTTCATCCTGAAATACTGGCGGCGACCCGTCACCTCTGACGGCCCGTCCGGCGCCGGGAGCCAACCGGCGCCGGACGGTGTAAGCACAAAAGTGAGCCTTTGGGAGGCGATACGGCCCATCCTGACGGTGGTCGGGATCGTGGTGCTGGTGCAGCTGGTGGCCGGCACCGCGTCCGCCTTCCTGCCGCTTTATCTGGTTGACGCACATGGTGTGGCCGCGAAACCGGCCACCATGCTGCTCGGCGTGAGCCGGGCCGGGGGCATCATCGGCAGCCTCGTCAGCGGCTGGCTCTCCGACCGCTGGAACCCGAAACGGGTGATGCTGCTCGCCATCGGCATCACCGGTCCCGTCCTCATCGCGATGACACACCTGCCCTCCGGGGCCGGGCTGACGGCGCTCTTCGCGCTCTTCGGCATGGGCATGTACATGCGCGGCGCGGCGATGCAGGTATTTTTAATGAACAGTGTGCCGCCCCAGAAACGCGCCACCGTCTTCGGTATCTACTTCGGCCTGGGCATGGAGGGCATGAGCCTGGTGCAACCGGCGGCGGGTTACTTCATGGACCTGCACGGCATCAGCGTGGTCTACCGCACGGTGGCCTACATTACCACCGGGGTGGCGCTAGTGGCGCCGCTGGTGTTGCGGGCCTGGCGCCGCACCACGGGCAGCGGCTAGCGAGGGTCAGCTACCGCCTCGCCGAGCGGCGATACTTGGCGGGATGCGACCCTCGCAGGGCACCTTCGTCTGGCAGAGTCCGCAACTGGCGTAAGTGCCGATGAAACCGGCGTCACGCCCCGCCTCCCGCAGCATCCCCATTTACGTCTGTAGGTATGCGCGGCACTTCGGCTTATCATGGCCCGCGGTGCTGATGGCGTCCGCGGGGCAGCGCTCGATGCAGCGCCCGCAGGTACCCTCGCGGTAGTGCAGGCAATTCTCCTGGTGGTTGCGGTAGGGCCGCGCCGAAGGCACCAGCGCGACGTCACAGACGACGCTGCCGACGCGGATGGCCACCCCCTTCGCGGTGATGAAACCGTCACTGAGGCCAAAGGTACCCAGTCCAGCGGCGTAGGCAGCGTGACGCTGTGACCAGTTGGAGACCGGGCCCTCGTCGGTGGGCCTGGTTTCCCACCACTGCTCCAGGTCCGGCGCCACCGCGTGGTAACCGGCGCTTTCGAGGAGCACTACCAGGTGACGCGCCAGCTTGAAAAGGAAGTCTGCCCCTGGAAACGGGTGTTGTTCCAGTGCAGGGACGGTACCGTCTTCTCCCGGCGCAGGCTGATGCGGGTGGCCGCGGTACTGGGCAATGTCCAGCTGATGACGCTGGAGTGGTTCACAGCGCCGTAGCCCGCCTTCTTGACGTAGGCCTCCAGGATTTCGCGCGGCGTCATGTGAAAATCACCGATCACCTGCTTGTACTCGGTGAAGAGGGGGTCATCCCCGTCCGCGAAGCCCACCAGCGGCTCGTCCCAGATGACCTCATCCAGCGCGGTGAGGCGGTTGTTAGGGCTGGTGGCGACGTAACGTTTGATCTCGTCCTCAATGACCTGGTTCAAGCTCATGGCATACCTCCAGCAGCTAGTAGCGCGGCCCGGTGGGGCAGACGCGGACACATTCCGAACAGCCGCAGACGGCCTGGATGTAGGTGCTGCAAACGTAACGGTCATGGCGATAGAGTTCGCCCTTCCCGGGCATCGTGATGGCGCCCGAGGGGCAATTCTTGACGCAGGCGCCACCGCATTCATCGCAGAAACGTTTTTCAATCTCTCGTTTGGTGGCCGCCAGCGGCGCCGTGGTGAGCACGCCGCCGAGGCGCTGGCGGGTGCCGAATTCCGGGGTGATCAGCATGCTATGCCAGCCGCGGTAACCGAGGCCGGCGGCGCGCGCCAGTTCCGGGTAGTACAGCGCGCCCTTGAGGATGCGCCCGTCGACGGGCCCACCCATCAGCGGCAGGCCGGCGTAACCCGCCTTGTGGATCTGCTTCAGCAGGCGATAGCCCTGCCAGGTGAGGCGCCCGTTGACCATCGTCATATGTGGTTCGTAGATGTCCCGCATCGCCATCTCACCGATGAGACGTTTCGAGGTGAGGTGACGGATCACCTCCGGCATCAGTTCCTGGGCCATGATCACCACCGCCACCGCTTTGGGCAGCAGCGCCCGCGCCCGGGCCAGAATGTTCGGCGCGCCGACCTGGTCCAGGCGCACCACGCCGAAAATGTCCGCCTCGACTCCGTCCAGGATGTGGCTCAGGTTATAATTCTTCGCAGAACTCATCAGAGACTCCTCTACGACGCCGTTGGCGCCTTGTTTTCTAGGCCGGGGGAAAGTAGCGGCGGCAGCGCCGCGGGTACGTCCGAAATGTGAATCAAATCCGAGCGGGAAAAAAAGATGTTGGGGTAGCCACTCATCGCGATGTGATTCATGGCCACCTGCTTGCCTTCTTCAATGATGTAAAAGACAGCGTCCTCGGGCACCACCGTCCAGTAATCGCGCAGGTACAAACCCATCAGGGTGTGATAGACGCAGACGTTGATGGTGCCACCGGTGACAACGGCGCAACAGGCGGTCGGGTGCGGCACCAGGCGCGTGAGCACCGCGTCCAGTTCCGTCTTGAAGAAAGGGTCATGGGAGTGTTTCTGCACCACCGTATCACCGGGTTGGGGGGCGAGCTCGGGCACGATCTCCGCCGACCAGGTACCGATCTCGAGGTGTTTACGAGAACCGTAGACGGTGAACTGTGCCTCTTTCAGGGTACGCACGGACTGGACGTAGATTACCGGCACGCACGCGGCGCGGGCGCGCGCCGCCAGGCCACCGATGGTCTTGATGACGCCAGGGGAAACGCGCTCGCTGGTGGCACTGAAGGCACCGCCGCCGGGTTTACAGAACTCGTTCTGTACGTCGACGATGACGAGGACGGCGTTGGCCGGGTTGAGGGACACCGTCTGGGTGGTTTTCATCGGTCACCGCCTAAA
>CAZPSW010000082.1:6012-6796 GCA_964589255.1 uncultured Dehalococcoidales bacterium | reverse complement strand
GGTAGAGCGTTTCCAGCGTGTCGTGTATATTACGGTTTTCCGCCTGAAGCCGCTTCACGGTGGCCTTTAAGGCACTGGCGTCATCCATCACTTCACAAAATTGGTGAGCATATAGACGGTGATCGCCAGCAGCACCAGGTTCACCACCGAAAGCACCACCGAGGCCCCCAGCAGCACCAACAGCCAGAAGCTGTCCGGCAGTTGGTCCAGGTTGAAACCGGCGGGCGCACGCGGGCGCAAAACACGGCGCAGGGGCCGTTCCTCCGGTGCCTCGTCCTCGTCATCCCCTTCTAACGGGATGGCATCTTCCGGCAGGCCGGAATGCTGCGCCCATTCGTGGTAGAGTTTGTCACGTTTACCCTTGCCGCCCGGCATGCCCCACCTCCGGAATTTGTTACCCCATTTATAATCACAACCCCCGCCTTTGTCAACCGCCGAGAGTGAAATCGGACGACGCTGGCAAACCGCACGGCGGCATTCTATAATACGCATATGACCGAAGAATACGTGGTGGTGTGCATCACCGCGGGGAATCAGACGCTGGCGCGGCGGCTGGCCCGGGCGCTGGTGGAGCGGCGCGTCGCCGCCTGCGTCAACACCGTGCCGCAGATCGAGTCCTGCTACCGCTGGCAGGGGCGGATGGAGACGGACGCGGAGGCGCTGCTGCTGGTGAAGACGCGGCGTGACCTGGTACCCGAGGTCCGGCGCATCGTCAGCGAATTACACACGGCTGACGTGCCCGAGGTCATCGCGCTGCCCATCATCGACGGCAGCCCGGCTTATC
>CAZPSW010000082.1:4534-6002 GCA_964589255.1 uncultured Dehalococcoidales bacterium | reverse complement strand
AGCTCACCGGCCAGGTCGCTATCGTCACCGGGGGCGGTTCCGGCATTGGCCGTGCCAGCGCGATGCGCTTCGCCGTCGAGGGTGCCCGGGTACTGGTGGCGGACATTGACATCGCCACCGCCGAGGCCGTGGCTACCGAGATTCGCGGGTCCGGTGGCGGGGCCGTGGCCGTCCGGGCTGACGTTTCCCGGGCCGCGGACGCCGAGATGCTGACCGCCCACGCGGTATCCGAGTTCGGGCGCCTGGACATCCTGCACAACAATGCCGGTGTCTCCGGCGGTGGGCCACCCGTCGGTGAGACGGACGAGGACTACTGGGACCGCGTCCTGGGGGTCAACCTGAAGGGCGTCTTTCTCTGCTCCAAGTACGCGGTGCGGGTGATGGTTCCGGGCGGCGGCGGGGCGATCGTCAACACCGCCTCGATCATGGGCCTGGTGGGCCTGCCGGGCAATGCCGCCTACAGCGCCTCGAAAGGCGGCGTGGTCCAGTTCACCAAGAGCATGGCGCTGGAATACGCGGCGCAAAATGTGCGCGTCAACTGCATCGCCGCCGGCTGGATTGACACCCCGCTGAACCGGAAACTGGGCGAGAAGATCACGGGGTGGACGCTCCGGGAAACGCCGCTGGGACGCTGGGGCACCGCCGAAGAGGTCGCCGGCGCGGCGCTCTACCTGGCCTCGGCGGACGCCGCTTTCATCACCGGCACCACCCTGGTGCTGGACGGTGGCTGGACGGCCAAATAACTAGTCCACCACCATGTGCAGGTAGCTGGCGCGGGCCACGATTTTACCCCGCGCGTCCGTCACCTCGGCCTCGGTGACCACAGTCTTACGCCCGTCATGCACCACCCTGGCACGTGCCACCAATTCCCCTTCAAACGGCGCCGGGCGCAGCATGTTCTGGCTGAACTGCGCGCCGACCACGTTCTTGCCGAGGCCGCTGGCAGCATAGGCCGAAGCGTGATCGATGAGGCAGGTGACCAGGGCGCCGTCAAGGCTGCCCAGGAAATTGGCGTGTTCCGGTTGCGGCGTCACCGCCACCTCGGCCAGGCCCGTGCCGAGTGCCACGGTACGGAAGCCCAGGTGGCGGGCGAAGGGGTGCTCCTCGAATGAACGGTCCGGGTTCTCTGGCATATCAACCTCCACGGACGCCTCAATTCAGGCTCGATTAGAACCGCGCTCGCGGCTAGGCCGCCAGCCGGGCGGCCGCCAGCGGGCAGCTCGGATCTGATGCCGTAAAATCACCGCTCAGGAGGAAGGTGCGGGCAATGCAGCCGCGGCATTGTGCGAAGAGGTCGCAGGCAGCGCAGGGACCGTGGCGCCGCGCCTGCCGCCCCCAGTCACCGAGCAGGTCGCTGGTCTGCATGCGCTGCCAGATACCAGCCAGGGGTTCGGACGCCGCATTGCCGAAGGAGAGATCCGCCGGGCTGAACATGCAGGGGCGTACGTCGCCATCGGTCTGGATGTAG
>CAZPSW010000082.1:2675-4524 GCA_964589255.1 uncultured Dehalococcoidales bacterium | reverse complement strand
GGGAGGCGGCGCAGCCGGTCAGTTCCGGGATGGTGATGCCGTTACCTGCGCCGCTCAATTCGAATTTATGCCGCGCCGCCAGGTTCCAGAGGAATGGCTCGTCGTAGTAGATCTCGAGGCTGGTATCGGCAGCGTAGACGGCGCGCATGGCCGCCTCGTGTTCCTGCGGGGAGAGTGCCTGCTGCCGGTAGTATTCCCGTGAAGCGTCGTCACCGACGAAGGGTTTCAGCGGCAGGTAGAAAATACGCTCCCCGCCAAAGCGCTCTGTGAGGGTGATGAAATCAAGCAGTTGGGGCAGGTTCTTGCGGGAGAGTACCACCGTGGTGCCGCAGAAGATACCCTCCTCAGCGCAGCGCCTCGCCCAGTACAGCGCGCGCTGGTAACTGGCGCCGCGCTTGATCTCTTCGTAGGTGGCGGCGTCGGCGCCGTCGATGCTGAAGAGCACCCGGGGTGAGAATGCCGCCAGCCGCTTCAGTTTATCCTGGGTAAAGGCATTACCGCTGGTGATGATGTAGGACTCGATGCCGTTACCCCGGAGTAGTTGTCCCACTGCGTATATTTCGCGGCTGAGCAGGGGTTCGCCGCCCTCCAGGATGACCCAGCCGGGCCGTAGCGCGGCCACTTCGGCGGCGAGGCGAATGATCTGGTCCCCGCTGAGCTGGCCACTTTCCATGCCAACGCAGTGCTCGCAAGCCAGGTCACAGGCATTGGTGAGGCACCAGTCAATGTATTGGGGCGCTGTCATGCGGTTCCCTCGGACCGGCGTTTTACGCCTGTCCCGGTAATTATAGCACAGCCTGGGGTGAGATTGGGTAGCTTAAGGAGCGTACAATTCCGTCTCCGGGTGGAAGGCGTACCAGGCGAACCAGAAGTCCCGCTCCTTGACGATCTCATCTCCGCTCACGGATTCGGTGAAGGCGACGCTACCACCTGCGTCACGGCGTACCGTGATTTCAACGCCCGCCACCGTGTCGCTGATATCGCCGTGCTCCATCAGGTCGTCTTCCTGGTAGGCCTTGTAGACGCCGCCCACCTCAATGCCGAAGATCACCGTCTTAGCGTGAATCCGGTCGTCCTCGTCAGTGACCGGGAACCAGATGAAGCTGTCCTCGTAGTAGTCGCCGTAAGGGTCGTCACCGTAGTCCCGGAAAAACCCGGTGTCCTGACTCAGCACCTCGGCGTCCGCGTGTTCGCCCATCCAGTCACGCCAGACCACGGTGTCCACGGTGACCGGGGTGAGCACCATACCGGTCAGTTCGCCGATGATCGCCTGCCCGCTGATCTGGGACCAGTAGGTATCAGTGGCGCGGTCATACATCACCAGGTTGGAGTTATAGAGCTTGCCGGTGGTGCCGAATTCCACCCCGGCGTCACCGAAGGTGCGTTCGTAGGCGATGCCGGAGCCGCAGAGCGGGCAATAAGTGATCAGCAGAGGGTCCCCGGCCACCTAATCCAATATAGGGTACAGGCTCGGCCACCGCCTAAGACTAAAGTCACAGGAGGCTGTGCTATAATAAACCACGGCGGAGGTTTTGGCAATCACCACAAACCGCAAACTCGAGGGCACGGTGTTCTCCGGCCTGGGGCAGGGGGCCCACTTTACCGGGCTCGATTGGGTCGGTAACCAATGCCGGGACAAGCTCGGTTTCAGGCCGTTCCCCGGCACCCTGAACCTGCGTACTGATCGGGGCGCCGCCCGCGCCCTGCGGCAGGCGGCGGGAAAGCGGGGCGTGGAGATCGTGCCGCCGTCGCCGGAATTCTGCCCCGCTCGGGCACTCAAGGTGGACCTCGGCGGCGAGGTGGGCGCGGTGATCATCACCAGCGCGACCGACGGCATGTTCTCGGCGGG
>CAZPSW010000082.1:0-2665 GCA_964589255.1 uncultured Dehalococcoidales bacterium | reverse complement strand
GCCAAAGGCTTCACCGCGGACCAGCATGGTGAGGACGTGATCGAGGTCATCGCGCCGGCTTCGCTGAAAAAGCGGCTGACCCTCCGCGACGGTGACCGCGTCACGCTGCGTTACGACCTGGAGGCATGATGAAACTGGTGATCGGCATATCCGGCGCTTCCGGTGCGATCTACGGCATCCGGCTACTGGAAACACTGAAACGGCTGGACAGCGTGGAGACGCACCTGGTGATCAGCCGGGCGGCGGCGCTGACAATTGACAGCGAGACGGACCGTACCGTGGCGCAGGTCAAGGCGCTGGCGAGCCAGGTCTATGAAGAGGACGACATCGGTGCCCGCATCGCCAGCGGTTCTTTCCGTAACGACGGCATGGTGGTGATACCCTGCTCTATCAAGACGCTGGCGGCCGTCGCCCACAGCTACAACACCAACCTGCTGATCCGCGCCGCGGACGTGGCGCTCAAGGAAAGGCGGCGGCTGGTGCTGGTGGCGCGGGAGACGCCGCTGAATCTCTCCCACCTGCGCGCCATGGTCAGCCTCACCGAGGGCGGCGCAGTGATCCTGCCGCCGTCACCCGCATTCTATTACCGCCCGAAGACGATCGACAACATCATCGACCAGACGGTGGGCAAGGTGCTGGACCAGTTCCAGGTGGAGCACGACTGTTTCCAGCGCTGGGAGGGGACGCCCGACCGATGATACGCGCCGTCCTCTTTGACTTCGACGAGACGCTGGTGAACTCGCTGGAGACCTTCTGGCACGTTTTCAACCGCGGTGCGGCGCGCGTCGGCCTGCCGCCAGAAAGCCGCGGCGCGGTGGCCGGTGGCCTTTCCCGAGGCATCGAACTGAAACGCCTGGTCTCGGAAATCTACCCGGATGCGGACGCAGCCACCGTTGAAGCGGGCCTCAAGGAGATGCGCCAGCAGTTCCCGGAAGTGACGCCGGATTACCCGGTGACGCTGAAACCGGAGGTCCCGGAGGTGCTCGCCGGGATCAAGGCGCGTGGCCTCAGGATGGGTCTGGCCACGGCACGCACCTACAGCGAGGAAGCGATGCGGGAGGAACTGGAGGGTTACGGCATCGCGAACTATTTCGACTGCATCGCCACGGGGCGGGACCTGCCACGCAAACCGGCGCCGGACGTGATCCTGAGCTGCCTCTATAAGCTGGCGCTGGCCCCGGAGGAAGTAATCCTGGTCGGTGACGCCGAGACGGACATCCTGGCCGGTGCCGCCGCTGGCGTCTCGGTGGTGCTCCTCTCAGACGGCTACCACGACCGGGAAAAACACCCTCCGGATCACAGTTGTCACCTCATCCAGAGCCTCCCCGAGATCTTCGACTATCTGGAGCGGCGGGACAACTGCTAATGGTGGCGGGTTACGTCGTGCGGCACCGTAGCGGTGAACTGGCGCGCCGTGCCGCGGCACTGCAATCACGCCTGGACCACTGCGATATCTGCCCCCGCCGCTGCGGCGCCAACCGCTTGGCGGGGGAAACCGGGGGCTGCGGCATCGGGGCGCGGGCGGTGGTGGCCACCGCCTGTGACCACCACGGGGAGGAACCGGCCCTTTCCGGCACCCGCGGTTCCGGCACCATATTCTTCGCCAGCTGCAACCTGCGCTGCGTCTACTGCCAGAACCACCAGATCAGCCAGCACTGGCAACCCCGACCGGATCTCGATACCTCGGCCCTGGCAGAGCAAATGCTGCGCTTGCAGGAGATGGGTTGTCACAACATCAACCTGGTGACGCCGTCCCACGTGGTGCCGCAGATCGTGGCGGCGCTGGAGATTGCCGTACCGCTGGGGCTGGAAATACCCCTGGTTTACAACTCTAGCGGCTACGACGCGGTGGACACGCTGCAACTGCTCGACGGCATCATCGACGTGTACCTGCCGGACCTGCGTTACGCGGCTGACGCGCCGGCCCGGAAATACTCAGACGCGCCGGATTATGTTCCGCTGGCGCGCGCCGCGATCAGGGAAATGTACCGCCAGGTGGGCAACCTGGTGACGGATGCGGAGGGCGTCGCGGTGCGTGGGCTGATCGTGCGGCACCTGGTGCTGCCGCGCGGTCTCTCCGGCAGCGAGGCAACGTTCAGATTCCTCGCGGAGGAGCTGTCCCCGGAGGTCACCGTGAGCGTGATGAGCCAGTACGGCCCTGGGCACCACGCGGCGGACTATGCGGAGATCGCGCGCACGCTTACCGGGGCGGAATACGAACAAGTGGTGGCCTTACTGGAACGGTTCGGGCTGGAGAACGGCTGGTGCCAGGAAATCAGCGCCGCGGAACATTATCTGCCTGACTTCGCGGCGGAAAGTCACCCCTTCGAACGAGGTTGAATTTCGGGCGGGGCCGGCTACTTGCCGCGCTTGCGCTTGACGAAGCCGAAGGTCACCTTCTTGCCGTGGACCTTGTCCTTCTTGTTGACGTTCTCAATGAACTCCGCCAGGTCCGGCTGGGCCTGGGGGCTGACGGCGGACGGTTCCGGTGGGGTTTGTTTCTGGTCAGTCATGGTCTTCCCTAAGCTGCAACATTCGGCATAATTCTAGCACAGCACGCAGTGACTCTGCAAAGGCGGTGAGCCTGAGGTAGGCGTGCTATAATAACCGGGAGCGAGGTGATTTTGTCCCCAAACAACTCCGATGTGGTGACCGTATACACCGA
>CAZPSW010000081.1:0-7083 GCA_964589255.1 uncultured Dehalococcoidales bacterium | reverse complement strand
ACAAAGAGACCGTCGAGGAATACCGCACCGCGCTCATAGAGAAGCTCGCGGAGCACGATGACGCGATGCTGATGAAGTTCCTCAACAGCGAAGAGATCACGGCAGCGGAAATCGCCACCGCCCTGCGCCAGGTCACCATCGCCGGCAAGGGCGTACCGGTGCTCTGCGGTGCGGCCTACCGCAACAAGGGCGTGCAGCCACTGCTGGACGCGGTGGTGGACTATCTGCCGGCGCCGCCGGACGTGCCGCCGGTGACCGCTTACGACACCAAGAAAGAGGCCGAGATACTCTTACCGGCCAGTGACGACGCCCCCTTCGCGGCGTTGGCCTTCAAGGTGGTCACCGATCCCTTTGTGGGGCGGCTGGTCTACCTGCGGGCCTATTCCGGCAAGATCAAGGGCGGTTCCGAAGTTTTTAACACGGCGCGCGGCAAACGGGAACGCATCGGCCGCCTGCTGATAATGCACGCCAACCACCGCGAGGAAGTCTCCGACGCCGATACCGGCGCCATCATCGCCAGCCTGGGCCTGAAGAACACCTTCACCGGTGACACCCTCTGCACGGTGGCCCGGCCCCTGCTGCTGGAATCAATCAACTTCCCGAACCCGGTGATCTCGGTGGCCATCGAGCCCCGGGCACGGGCGGACCAGGACAAGATCGGCGAGGCACTGCAAAAACTGACTGAGGAAGACCCCACCTTCAAGGTCAGCGTCAACAGCGAAACTGGCCAAACGGTAATCTCCGGCATGGGCGAGTTGCACCTTGATGTCATCGTCAGCCGCCTGGTCACCGAATTCGGCGTCCAGGCCCGGGTGGGCAAACCCCGGGTGGCCTACAAAGAGACGATCACCACCTCGGCCAGCGCCGAAGGCAGGTTCGTACAGCAGACCGGTGGCCGTGGGCAGTTCGGCGCCGTGGAACTGGAGATCGAGCCGGGCACGCCGGGTGAGGGCTTCAAATTCGAAGATCGTACCCGTGGCGGTGCCATCCCGCGGCAGTACATCGGCCCGGTGGAGCACGGCGTGCGGGAAGCCATGGATACCGGCGTGGTGGCCGGTTACCCGATGCTGGACATCGTGGTGCGGCTGGTTGACGGCAGCTACCACGAGGTCGACTCCTCCGAGCTCGCTTTCAAGATGGCCGGGTCCATCGGTTTCAAGGCCGCCGTACAGCGCGCCGCGCCGGTACTCCTGGAGCCGGTGATGAAGCTGGCGGTAATCACGCCCCAGGAATTCATGGGGGACATTATTTCTGACCTGAACGCCAAGCGCGGGCAGATCGAGTTCATCGAAACGCAGGGTGACCTGTCCTCGATCCGGGTGCAGGTGCCGCTGGCGGAGACCTTCGGCTACGCCACCAGCCTGCGTTCCATGACGCAGGGCCGGGCGACGCACTCCATGGAATTCGACCGCTACGAAAAGGTGCCGCAGGCGATGGCCGAGAAGATCAAGGTGCTGGGGAGAGACTATGCCTAAGCAGAAGATACGTATCCGCCTCAAGGGTTACGACCACAAGATACTTGACCAGGCGGGTGCCCAGATCGTGGAGGCGCTGGAATCCACCGGCGCCGTGATCTCGGGACCGATCCCGCTGCCGACGCGCATCAAACGCTTCAGCGTGATCCGGTCTGCTTTCATCGACAAGGACTCTCAGGAGCAATTCGAGATTCGCACCCACAAGCGCCTCATCGACATCATCGAAACCACCTCGAAAACGGTTGATTCGATCACCAAGCTGAACCTGCCCTCCGGGGTCAACATCGACATCAAACTCTAGGATACAGGTATGATTTCGGGTATCATCGGTAACAAATTAGGTATGACCCAGGTGTTCCGGGAAAGCGGCCTGGCGGAAACGATCACCGCCATCGAGGCCGGCCCCTGCACCGTGACGCAGTTGAAAACGGGCGAGAAAGAGGGCTACACCGCGGCCCAGCTCGGCTTCGCCACCACGAAACGCCTGACCAGTCCGGAGCGCGGGCACCTGAAGGGCATGGGCCTTTTCAAGCATCTGCGTGAATTTCGTTTGCGGGACACCGCGGACGTCGAAGTCGGCCAGGTGGTCGACGTCTCCATCTTCAACGAGGGCGACCTGGTTGACGTCACCGGCTGGTCCCGGGGCAAGGGCTTCGCCGGGGTGGTCAAACGTCACGGCTTCGCCGGCGGCCCCAAGACCCACGGCCAGAGTGACCGTCACCGCGCCCCCGGTTCCGTCGGGGCCGGGGCCAGTCCGGGCCGCGTCTTCAAGGGGCAGCGCATGGCGGGCCACATGGGCAACCGGCGCGTCACCGTGCGCAAGCTCAAGGTATACCGGGCTGACACGGATAAGAACCTGCTGTTGGTTATCGGCCACGTACCGGGTGGGGAAAACGGCCTGCTGCTGATCAAGAAATCTCTGGGGGAGCAATAAGCGTGAAACTCAAGGTAGTGAACCAGGCCGGCAAGGCGCTGAAGAGCGTCGAGGTCAGCGACTGCGTCTTCGCGGCGCCTTTCAACGAGGCAGTGGTGCACCAGGCAATGGTGCGCCAGCTGGCCAATGCCCGCCAGGGCACCGCCAGCACCAAGACGCGCGGCGAGGTGACCGGATCCCTGCGCAAGCTCTTCCGGCAGAAACACACCGGTAATGCCCGTGCCGGCAGCGCCAAGAACCCGCTGCGGCGCGGCGGCGGCATCACCTTCGGGCCGAAGCCCCGCAGCTACCGCCAGGCGATGCCGAAGAAAATGCGCCGGCTGGCGCTGCGCTGCGTGCTCTCGGACAAGGTACGGAACCAGACGGTGGTGGTGATCGACAAATTCGACCTGAATTCCGGCAAAACCGCCGAAATGTCCCAACTGCTGCTCAGCCTGAACCTGGACCACAAGACACTGATCGCCACCGCGGAACCTGAAGCCGGCGTGATCCGCGCGGCGGCCAACATCCCCGGCGTGAAGACGCTGCCGGCGCACACGCTGAACGTGGTTGACGTGCTCAATTACCGGTACCTGCTGCTGACGGTGGACGCCACACGCAAGGTGGAAAGCCTCTGGGGCGCCGTCCCGGCCAAGGAGGTCAAGTGAATCTCTACGAGGTCCTGCGCCGCCCCCTGATCACGGAAAAGAGCACCGCCCTGCAAGCCGCTGACAAGTACGCCTTTGAGGTGGCCAAGGCCAGCACCAAACCAATGGTGGCGGCGGCGGTGAAACAGGCGTTCAATGTCCAGGTGACCGGGGTCAATATCATCAACGTACCGGGCAAGACGAAGCGCTTTGGCCGGCGCATGGTCACCGGCCCGTCTTGGAAGAAGGCCATCGTGACGCTGAAACCCGGCGAAAAAATTACATTCTTTGAGGGTGTCTAACCCGTGAGGAGAAACAGGTGGCGTTAAAGCTCTACCGCCCGACTTCACCGGGCCGCCGCAGCATGAGCGGCTACCGTTTTGATGAGATCACCAAGACGGAGCCGGAAAAGACGCTGGTGGTGCCGCGTAAGCAGAATGCGGGTCGCAACAACCAGGGACGCATCACGGTGCGCCACCGTGGGGGTGGCGCCAAGCGTCGCATCCGCATCGTCGACTTCAAGCGTGACAAGTTCGGCGTACCGGGGCGCGTGGCCGCGATTGAGTACGATCCCAACCGCAGCGCGCGGCTGGCGCTGATATTTTACGTTGACGGCGAAAAACGCTACATCCTGGCCCCCGTCGGCCTGGCGGTGGGTGACATGATACGCAGCGGCGAAGGGTCCGAGATTCGGCCCGGCAACGCGCTGCCGCTGAAGTCCATCCCCACCGGTACCCTGATCCATAACATTGAGATGCAGCGGCACCGCGGGGCGCAACTGGTGCGCAGCGCCGGCGCCGTGGCACAACTGATGGGCAAAGAAGGGGACTACGTTTTGGTGCGGTTGCCATCGGGGGAGATGCGCCGCATCCACCGCGAGTGCATGGCCACCATCGGCCAGCTGGGCAACGTGGAGCACCAGAACATCACGCTGGGCAAGGCGGGACGGGCGCGCTGGCTCGGCCGGCGCCCCACCGTGCGGGGCTCGGCGATGAACCCGCGGGATCATCCGCATGGCGGCGGCGAGGGACGGTCACCCATCGGGATGCCCGGCCCCAAGACGCCCTGGGGTAAACCCGCCGGCGGCTTCAAGACACGCAAACCCAAGCCTTCGGATAAAATGATTGTCAAGCGCAGGGGCAAATAAATGTCAAGGTCAATTAAAAAGGGGCCGGCGGTCAATCTCAAGCTGGCGAAGAAAGTGGAACAACTCCACCGTTCCGGACAGAAAGCGGTGATTAAGACTTGGGCGCGGGCCTCAACGGTGATGCCGGACATGATCAGCCTCACCATCGGCGTCCATGACGGCCGCCGCCACGTGCCGGTCTTCGTCACTGAGAACATGGTGGGTCACAAGCTCGGTGAGTTCGCGCCGACCCGCACCTTCCGCGGCCACGTCAGCCGGGCCGAAAAGCAGGCCCTGAAGAAGCGAAGCTAGAACCGGGACGAAACGATGCAAGTAAGAGCCATTCAAAAGAATACCGGGATCCCGCCGCGCAAGGTGCGTCCCCTGGTGGACATGGTGCGCGGCAAGAAGGTCGACGTGGCGTTAAATCTGTTGAAGTTCACGCCGACGCCGCATGCCCTGACGGTGCTCAAGGTGGTCAAATCCGCGGCGGCCAATGCGGAGAACAACTTCCAGATGACACCGGGGGACCTGCGCATCGTCGCCATCCACACGGATGACGCCCGGCCGCTGCGGCGGTTTCGGCCCCGTGCCCGGGGACGGGCGGGGCGGATCATCAAACGTTCAAGCCACATCACGGTTATTGTTGAGGAGACGCAAACTTAATGGGACGTAAAGTTCACCCCTACGGGTTCAGGCTCGGCGTAATCAATGACTGGAAGGCGCGCTGGTACGCGGACAAGGACTACGCGGACTTCCTCCAGGAAGATCTGAAACTGCGCCAGTCCATCGCGCAGCGCTATCCGGATGCCGGCGTGACCCAGGTTGAGATTGAACGCCAGGCTCACGAAGTCACCGTGACGGTGCACACCGCGCGCCCCGGCATCGTCATCGGCCGCGGGGGGCAGCGTGTCGACGAGACCCGAACCCTGCTGGAAAAACTGATCGGCAAGAAACTGCGCATCAATATCCGCGAGGTACAACAGGCGGAACTGGACGCCTTCTTGGTAGCGCGCTCTGTGGCGGACCAGCTGGAACACCGCATCGCGCACCGCCGCGCCATGAAACAGGCCATCTTCCGCACCATGCAGGCGGGTGCCAAGGGTATCCGCATCGTCTGCTCCGGCAGGCTTGGTGGCGCCGAGATCGCGCGCCGGGAAAAGATGAGCCAGGGCCGGGTGCCGCTACAGACCCTGCGGGCGGACATTGATTATGGTCTGGCCGAAGCGCGCACCGTGATGGGACGCATTGGCGTCAAGGCCTGGATCTACAAGGGCGACGTCCTGCCCGAACGTGAAGAGATGGAGTTCGAGGAAGCGCCGCCGACAGTGGCCGAAATGGAAGCTGAAGCCGCGGCCGCGGTGGCAGCACCCCCGGACGCCGAAACCGAAGCTGAAGAGGCTCCGGCAGAAGCGGTGGCCGAGGTAGAACCCGAAGCCGAAACTGCGACAGAACCGGTGGCTGAAGTCGGACCCAAAGCCGAAACTGCCACAGAACCGGTGGCTGAAGTAGAACCGGAGGCCGAAACTGCGGCAGAACCGGTGGCCGAAGTCGAACCCGTTGCGGAAGAAACCCCGGCAGAGGCCGAAGCCGAAACTCCGGCAGAAGCAGAGACGACCGACAAGACAGAGGTGAAGGATGCTCCAGCCGAAGAGAGTTAAGCACCGCAAGCAGCACAAGGGGAACCGGCGCGGGGCGGCCCAGTCCGGCAACACCATCAACTTCGGTGATTTCGCGATGCAGGCGCTGGAACCGGCCTGGGTGACCAGCCGCCAGATTGAGGCGGCGCGGCGCGCCATTACGCGCCACATCCACCGCGGCGGTAAGGTCTGGATTCGTATCTTCCCGGACAAACCGGTCACCAAGAAACCCGCGGAAACGCGTATGGGCAGCGGTAAGGGCGCCCCGGATCACTGGGTGGCGGTGGTGCGCCGCAGCCGTATTATGTTTGAGATGTCCGGCGTTAACGAGGACCTGGCCCGTGAGGCAATGCGGCTGGCGAGCCACAAGTTGCCCCTGAAAACCAGGTTCCTGGCGCGCCAAAAGGAAGCCGCCGCGCAGGGAGTGAGCTAACGGTGAAAGTTAAGGAAATCCGGGAACTGAATGACGAAGACCTGGCGAAGACCCTGGAAAGCTCCTACGAGGAGCTTTTCAACCTGCGCTTCAGATTGGCCACGCGGCAGCTGGTGAACCACCGCGAACCGGGTAACGTGAAACGTAACATTGCCCGTATCAAGACGATTATGCGCGAGCGTGAACTCGCCATAAATAAAGAGGCCTGACGCATGATAAAAAAGACCAAGGTGGGCCGCGTGGTCTCCACCAAGATGGACAAGTCAGTGGTGATCACGGTGGAGACGCCGCACCGCCACCCGCTGTACCGCAAGGTACTGCGCACCAATAAGCGCTACAAGGCGCATGACGAGACGAATCAGTGCCGCCTCACGGACATGGTTAAGATAGAGGAAACCCGGCCCCTCTCCAAGGAGAAGCGCTGGCGCGTGATCGAGATCATGGTACGCGGCGAAGCGCTGGAGTACACCCCGAAGCAGGTCACCGATGACGCCCGTGTGATTCCGGAGAAGGTTGTCGCTGAGGCCCAGCCGGCCGTCCCCGAGGTTGCGGTGGTTGCGGAAACGTTGCCGGCGCCGGAACCGGAACCCGAGCCCGAACCGGAAGCTGAAGTAGAGGTGGAAGCCACCGCGGAAGTCGAACCAGAGCCGGAACCAGAACCAGAGGCTGAGGCCGAACCGGAACTCGAACCGGAACCCGAGCCCGAACCGGAGGCTGAAGTAGAGGTGGAAGCCACCGCGGAAGTCGAACCAGAGCCGGAGCCAGAACCAGAGGCTGAGGCCGAACCGGAACCCGAACCGGAACCCGAGCCCGAACCGGAAGCTGAAGTAGAGGTGGAAGCCACCGCGG
>CAZPSW010000080.1:0-7145 GCA_964589255.1 uncultured Dehalococcoidales bacterium | reverse complement strand
AGGCGCGAACTCGCTAGCAGTCCCGGACCGGTTGCCCGAGGTGCTCCGCCATGAGTTCCATGGCGCAGTAGTTACCGCACATACTGCAAGCGGTGCCGCTAGTGGCGCGCTGTTGCCTCACTTCGAAGACGCGGGCCTCGTCTAGGGCCAGGCTCGCCTGGGCGTCCCAGTCCAGCCCCTTGCGCGCCCGTGACATCTTCAGGTCCCAGTCCGCGGCACCGGGTACACCCTTGGCGATGTCCGCTGCGTGGGCCGCGATGCGTGAAGCGATGACACCCTCCCGCACATCGGCCACGGTGGGCAGCCCGAGGTGTTCCGCCGGCGTCACGTAACAGAGGAAATCAGCCCCCGCCCAGGCCGCCAGCGCGCCACCGATGGCGCCAGTGATATGGTCGTGCCCCGCGGCGACATCGGTCACCAGCGGGCCGAGAACATAAAAGGGCGCGCCGTGACAGATCGATTTCTGCATCTGGACGTTGGCCTGTATCTGGTGCAGTGGCACGTGCCCCGGCCCCTCCACCATGACCTGGACGCCCGCCTCGCGGGCACGCAGCACCAGTTCGCCCAGGGTGATCAATTCCTCGACCTGGGCGGCGTCGGTGGCGTCCGCCAGGCAGCCGGGGCGCAGCCCGTCCCCCAAGCTCAGAGTAACATCATGGCGCCGAGCCATCTGCAGCAGCCGGTCATAGTTTTCGTAGAGCGGATTTTCACGGTCATGGTGCAGCATCCAGGCGATGGTGAAAGACCCCCCGCGTGAGACCACGTCCGCCACCCGCGGTTGTTCCTGCAAGCGCGCCACCACGCCGCAGGTGATGCCGCAGTGCACGGTTACGAAGTCAATGCCCTCGGCGCAATGTGATTCCACCGCGTCGAAAAAGTCATCAGCGGTCATCTTGACGATGGCGCCGTGGCGCTCGATGGCGGCCATCGCCGCCTGGTAGACCGGGACGCTGCCGACCATCACGGAACTGGCCGCCACGATGGCGCGCCGGATGCCCACGATGTCCCCGCCGGTGGAGAGGTCCATCACCGAGTCCGCGCCGGCACCGAGGGCGGCCTCCAGCTTGGCCAGTTCGGTGTCCGCGTCGCCGTAGTCTGACGAAGTACCGAAGTTGGCGTTGACCTTGGTGGTCAGCCCTTTGCCGACGCCGCGTGGTATCAGGCCGTGATGGTTCGGGTTGGCCGGTATCACGGTGGTGCCCGCGGCGATGCCGGCGGCTATTTGTTCCGGCGTCTGTAATTCATCCGCCGCCACGCGCCGCATCTCCGGGGTGATATCGCCGCGTAGTGCCGCTTCGTACTGTGTCACCACTGCCTCCCGAAAAAATAAAACCAGCGGCCTGCTGTATTACACCAGCCCCCTGGTCTGCCGGACCCGCTTCCCCCGCCCGTTCCGGGCTGGGTGCGAAGGGTTGGCTTGTGCCTCTCAGCCGGTCCGGCACCCCCAGCGGCCATGCCCTTCAAATATAGCACAGGATTTACCAAAGCTCAAATTATTTTACGGCCTAAAAGGCGAAGAATTTTGGGGCGGGGCGCGTGTAAGTTTTGGGGTGACCCCATCCCCTAAAATCAGGGGAAGGGGAATATTAGTTAAGAGACTGCGTCTCTTTAACTTTTTTTAGCTAAGGAACGGCTACGATATATTTACCCCTGATAACCGGGGCGGCACGCCCATTTGTCAGGTCGTAGGGTGAAACCCTACAAAATCCAGGGTGGGCGGGTGGGAAAACAAGGGGTTTCACCCGAGGTCGCATATTCACCCCAGGCTGGCCCGCGGGAAACAATCAGCGTATAATCTGCCCATGCAGTTACTGGCCGAAGGCGCACTGAAACTGGGCATTCACCTAAGCCCGGAACAACTACACCAGTTCCAGCGGTACTACGAAGAGATCATCGCCTGGAACCGGCGCTTCAACCTGACCCGCATCACGGACTATGAAGACGTACAGCGAAAGCACTTCCTGGATTCCCTGGCCGTCAGCCTGGCCTGGCAGAGGACACCGGGCAGCCTGCTCGACGTGGGCAGCGGCGCCGGCCTGCCGGGACTGCCGCTGAAGATCGTCTGGCCGGAAATGGCAGTGACCCTGCTCGAGGCCACCGGCAAAAAGGCCGGTTTCATACGGCAAGCGTCGGATTTACTGGGCCTCTCCGGTGTGACGTTGCTGGCGGCCAGAGCCGAGACAGCGGCGCATGACGTGACCCACCGCGAACAATATCCGCAGGTGACGGCACGCGCGCTGGCGCCACTGGCGACACTGGTGGAACTGACGCTCCCCTTCTGCCGCGTCGGTGGCCTGGCGGTCTTTCCGAAGCAGGGCGATCTGAAAGATGAAATCCAGACGGCGGAATACGCCATTCAAGCGATGGGTGGCCAATTGCGCCCACCGCTGAAGATTGAAATCGACGGCGAGGGAGAGGCGCGTTGGCTGGTCATAGTGGAGAAAAGAGAGGCCACCCCCGGCAATTATCCGCGGCGGCCAGGCATACCCGCCAAACGCCCCCTCAAAGCCTGATACCGCACGTTATGTCAAGCGTAGTACCGGTTTTGAATTAACTCTCCCAACGCTATACAATGGCCCCGCGCCGCGTTATAATGTACGCACTGATCAACGTGCCTGAAAAGGCTGGAGGCACCATGGAAACCGGAACCTGGAAAGTAAAGACCGGCCTGGCCGCGATGCTCAAGGGCGGCGTCATTATGGACGTGGTGACCG
This sequence comes from uncultured Dehalococcoidales bacterium, assembly GCA_964589255.1. Classification (GTDB taxonomy): domain Bacteria; phylum Chloroflexota; class Dehalococcoidia; order Dehalococcoidales; family SURF-40; genus CAZPSW01. The sequence continues at coordinate 4,431 of CAZPSW010000080.1, read as the reverse complement.
CGGAGCAAGCCCGCATCGCCGAGGCCGCCGGTGCCTGCGCGGTGATGGCTCTGGAGCGCGTGCCCTCGGACATTCGCGCCGACGGCGGCGTGGCCCGCATGGCCAACCTGCAAGTTATTGAAGACATCATGAAGGTGGTTTCCATCCCCGTCATGGCGAAGTGCCGCATCGGGCATTTCGTTGAGGCCCAGGTGCTGGAATCGATCGGCGTGGATTACATCGACGAATCGGTAGTACTGACCCCAGCGGACGAGGAGTTCCACGTCAACAAGCATGACTTCAAAGTCCCCTTCGTCTGCGGTTGCCGCAACCTCGGCGAGGCGTTACGGCGCATCGCGGAAGGTGCCGCCATGATCCGCACCAAGGGCGAGGCCGGCACCGGTGATGTTGTAGAGGCGGTGCGTCACATGCGCACCGTGATGGGGGCGCTGCGCGAGTGCGTGGGCAAACCGGATGAAGAACTGATGTCCTTCGCGAAACAGTTGGGCGCCCCTTACGAACTGGTCAAAGAGGTACATGCCAGCGGCAAATTGCCGGTGGTGAATTTCGCCGCCGGCGGCATCGCCACTCCGGCGGACGCGGCGTTGATGATGCAGCTCGGCGCCGAGGGCAATTTCGTGGGCTCCGGCATTTTCAAGTCCGAGGACCCGGAACGGCGGGCCCAGGCCATCGTCAAAGCGACCACGCATTACCAGGATGCGGCATTACTGGCCGAGGCCAGCCGTGGCCTTGGTGAGGCGATGCGGAGCCTGGAAGCGGCCAAACTGCCCCAGGACCAGCTGCTGGCGTCCCGAGGCTGGTAGGTTTCGGAGGACGCGTTGAAAAAGGTAATCACGGATGACCTCGACGCCCTGCTCGAGATACTGCCGCCCCGGATACTGAAAACGCTGCGCGAGCAGCCTGACCTGCACGACCTCCTGGAGCTGGTGTTCGACTTGGGACGCCCGCCCGAGGCCCGCTTTCCGGCCCGAGAGATGGTCCTCGCGGACGCCGAAATCGGCCCCGCGGAACTGGAATACGTGACCTCCCGCGTCAGTGAATTCGGCGGCGATAACCGCGCCGGCATCGAGCGCACCCTGCACCGCATCTCCGCCTTCCGCAACCGCCAGGGCAAGATCATCGGCCTGACCTGTCGCGTGGGGCGGGCCGTTTCCGGCACCATGGCTATCATTGACGACCTGGTGTCCTCGGGCAAAAACATCCTGCTGGTGGGCCGCCCCGGCATCGGCAAAACGACGATGCTGCGCGAAACGGCGCGCGTGCTCGCGGACGACCACCGGAAACGCGTCATCATCGTCGACACTTCCAACGAAATCGCCGGCGACGGGGACATTCCGCATCCCGCCATCGGCCACGCCCGCCGCATGCAGGTGCCCACCCCGGACCAGCAGCACGGGGTAATGATCGAGGCGGTGGAGAACCACATGCCGGAGGTGGTGGTGATCGACGAGATCGGCACCGAGCGCGAGACGCAGGCGGGGCGCACCATCGCGGAGCGCGGCGTGCAGCTTATCGGCACCGCCCACGGCAATACCCTGGAGAACCTGATGATGAATCCCACCCTGGCGGACCTCATCGGCGGCATCCAGTCGGTGACGCTGGGGGACGAAGAGGCGAAGCGCCGCGGCACCCAAAAATCGATACTGGAACGGACCTCGCAGCCCACCTTCAACGTCGTCGTCGAGATACAAGACTGGGACCGGGTCTCGGTGCACCCGGACGTTGCTTCCGCAGTGGACTCGCTGCTGCGCGGGCAGATCCTGCCCTCCGAGATTCGCCGCCTTGACGCCGCCGGCCAGGTCCAGATGGAAAAGGAGGCTGCGCCGGAGGTCAGCCGCACCGCGCGGGAACCCTTGCGCCGCGCCGCCAGGGTGCCCAATATCTTTCTTTTCGGGGCCAACCGGGGCCGCCTCGAGGAAGCCGCCGAAGAACGCGGTGTGCGCCTGAACTTCGTCGATGACGTGGCCCAGGCGAACCTTTTCCTGACGAATAAGAATTATTACCGGCGCCAGATGCCCAAGGTGCGGCAGGCGGAAGCCCAGGGCATTCCCCTTTACGTGCTCAAGGCGAACACCCCGGCGCAGATGGCACAGTTCCTCGAGAGCATCGCCCCGGGGGCCGGTGGCGGCCGCCGCCAGGCGACGCCCTTAAAGACGGCGCTGAACGAAGCGGAAGAAGCGGTGGACCTGATCCAGGATGGCCGGGAGGTGGTGGAACTGAGCCCACGGAGCGCCTACATCCGCCGCCTGCAACACCTTATCGCGGAGCGCCACGACCTGGGTTCCAGGAGCACCGGCAAGGACCCGAACCGCCGCGTGCAGATATATCGCTAAGGGGTTGGGGGTCAAAAGGTAACCCGACTATAAATGACAAAGGTTGGCTGAATGATGTCATGAGTCGTATAAGCGTGTTTGTGTCCCCGGTTATGTTGCCGCTGATACTCCTTGCGATGTCCGGCTGTGCGCCATAAATATGGGAGATTCTCCCCTACCTGCCCCCGTTGAGGACAGCATTCAAAATCAGAAACTCCGAACTGGTCGGATACAGGGTGACCCCACACCGCCCGGACCGCACCTTCATGTGGAATTGGACCACGTCCCGAATCCGGGAGAGCCGGTCGGGGTGACGGTGGAAGTGGATACCACCATGTGGAATCCGGGAAGCGAGTTGGAACGCCAATCCGAATCGGATTGGCGTTCCAATGGTTGCGCCCAGTCCCTAAATTAATGGCAACATCGACAAATGTAACTATTGCCATCATCAAACCGTCAGATATTCCACAAATGGCGATCCTGTACTGGGAGGGGTATCTGGCATCAGGTACGGTTCTCAAGATTCCCCACAGTGTCAGATTTCCCCAAGGCGGAATTTGGGAGATAAAAGGGGGAATGCAAGGCCTGTCAGGCTATTCATATTGGGGTAAAAGGTTACAGATAACTATCGTTGGCGAGGGTAACGATATCGAGGCCAGGAAGGACAATGCCCAGGCTCCCGGAATCACGCTGGATTCTCCGATCATCCCAACTCTTAATCTCACCAACCGGTATCCCGAATTCGCGCTGGACGCCCCCGTCGCGGCAAAACTAATACTCTCCCACCCACCAGAACCTTACGATACTGCCGAATTAGCCTGGTCAATCACCTCAAGTCAGGACATTGAAAACGCAGTGGCGTCGATCAGATTCAGATGTTACCCACCGAGTTACTCGTGGCAAACACCCCAGGGTGTGGCACTCATTGAAGGCGGAACCATCATGTGGAAAGGTCCTTTGGAAAAAGATGTTCCGGTAGCTTTTACGGCAGAGGTTGAATTCGGCCGGCCAGGGGATTGGGAAATCTCTTTGAGTTACGCGGACAGCGGAGGTTCGAAGATCAATTATGAGCCAATATACCTCAACACGACACGTTCAAGCGGCAATTGGGGTTGGCAGAACCCCACGAACTTCCCGAAGGTGACGCACCACCAACTCCGTCAGCAGATCAGCCCCCACCTTCATAATACGGCAAACCTGACGTTGTCCTGAATGGGAATTATGAATAAGGCTCAGTTTACCGCCAGTTGAACGGCAGCACGGACCACTACTCGTAGCGCCATAATGCTGTTAGAATGGGGTCACTTCACCACCGGGTTACAGGAAATAATGTCACTCTTCATCACATTTGAAGGCGGCGAAGGTAGCGGCAAGAGCTACCAGTCACGGGCGCTCTACCGCCGTCTGAGGCGCCGCGGCATCCCCGTGATCCGTCTCCACGAACCGGGCGGCACCGCCGTCGGGGTACGCATCTCCCGGCTGCTCAAGTGGGCCCGCCAGACCGAAATTTCGGCCCTCAGCGAATTAATGCTCTTCAACGCGGCGCGGGCGCAGCTGGTGCACCAAGTGATAACACCGGCGCTGGCGGCGGGCCAGGTGGTCATCTGTGACCGTTACGCGGATTCCACGCTGGCCTACCAGCAGTACGGGCGCGGCCTCGACGCGGCGCTGGTACAGCGTGTCAACCAGAGCGCCACCGCCGGCCTCAACCCGGACCTGACGCTGCTGCTGGACGCGCCGCCGGAAACCGGTATGCGGCGTACTGATGGACGGCGGCGGGACCGCTTCGAGGCGGAAGCGCTGGCCTTTCACCAAATGGTGCGCGCCGGTTACCTGGAACTGGCCGCCCGGAACCCGGAACGCTGGCGCGTCATCGACGGCGGTGGCACGAAACGGGCGGTGGCGGAGACCGTCTGGCAACACGTCAACGCGCGGTTGGGCGCGGGCGATGGTATTTGAATTGGTGACGGCCTGAGATGACGAGCGTCCCGGATTTCAGCGCGGAAACGGCCCTGCGCGAGCAGGGTTACCGGCGTGTCGCCGGGCTTGACGAGGCGGGGCGCGGGGCGCTGGCCGGGCCGGTGGTGGCCGCCGCGGTGATGCTGCCGCATGGCCTCGC